>NZ_JBQHWS010000075.1:0-17622 GCF_052063845.1 Blautia sp. HCP3S3_D9 | reverse complement strand
GTACAAATACAAATCCATAAATTCTGCCTTTTGCCCTGATGTTTCCCTGCAGATAGTTCTCTCCGTCAAAACGGGGATTGATCTGCACACAGTTCTTATGAAATGGAATCGTCATCCCCAATACAGCAAGTGCTGTTCCTGTCAGTGCAGGATCTTCGAAGGAAAAAGTAATCTGTCCTTCTATCCTGGTAGGAAAAATATGCTTCAGCAGAAATTTTGCATGTTTCCATACAAGATCTTTGGCAGCTTTTACTCTTGGATGTATAAGAAACGCCCTCCACCAGGATGCCTGACTTCTGATCTTATCAAAAGTTCTGCGAATCCTGCGAAGTTTTGCCTGAATGCTTTTAATCAGTCTCCTGATCTTATTATAAATCTTTTTTATAAAGAACTGTTTCTGAGAAGAAGCTTCGACAGAATCTGTTTTTGATGACTCAGTCTGTACAGTTTCTTCTGAAACAAGCTCATCCGTCTTCGGTCTGTCAATCTCTTCGACTGTCGGCTTCGGCACATCTGTTTCTTTTTTCTCTTCCTGCTGCACAGATGTCTGTTTCCCGGAATCCCCCTGTTCAGAACTCTGTCCGCACTCCTCTGATTCAGAATGTGCTTCTGTTGCAGTTTCAATTTTCTGTTCTGCTTTCTCAGCCAGCTCTGTCTGCTTCTCTTTTTTTGCATTTCTCTGACGGGGTTTCTCCTGTGCGGCTTCTTTCTTTGCCCGGCGCTTCTTCAATAACTTACTTATCGGAATTCCAAATAAATGGAAAGAGAATTCCATCTTCTGTTCCTGCCATCTGGCGCTCAGGGAAATTCCATGAAAAAGCCAGCTTACAACGCCTTCCCCTTCTATCTGTTTCCAGTCATCTTCTGTTTTAACAGCTGATACCTTATATCTGACAGGACAGAATAGAACAAGCAGGACTGCCAGTAAAAAAAGCCCCAACACAATCCCCAGTACGATCAATATAAACTTAAGGATCAGCCATAAAATATGTAGCATATTCTCACCTGTTTTCTATATATTCAGCTGTTGCAAAAGTACCTGTCTCTGTATACATTTCATCGATCAGACTTCGTACCATTTCCAGAGCTTCATCCTTCCCCTTTGCCATTCCTATAATCTTAGGGCAGATTCCATAGAAACTCTTCTGGATCAGCATTGCTGCCGGAATAATATCCATCAGATTCGACGGATTCTCTGATAACGTAAGAAGATAAATGCCCGGCACTAGCTTTCCATTATTTAATTTCTTTTTGATTTTGTTGGGATTCTTTACAGATTCTCCTGTTAAAAAATTCTCCTGCCAGACCAGCATCTTACACTCTCCCGTTTCCATTCTTCCTGTATTTCAAAAGTATTCCCTTTTTTCTCTGAAATTAAACCGGGCTGCGTCAAAAAACACAGCCCTGTCCTCGTTAATAATACTTATGCTGTTTTCCCCAGAGTCCATTACTTCTCATCTCCAGATATTCCTGATAAGCACGCTCTACAATCTGCTTCTCATTGGAAAATCTCAACAGATGATAAATCTCATGGTACTTATAATACCCGGAATCCACAAAGAACTCTTCTCTTTGGGGCTTACTATGATAATTATCCGCAGTCATCAGATACCAGTGTACCTCTTTGGAAACCACGTCCTCCGGAACGGTAAAGTTATATTGGCTCTTTCCGATATATTTCACAATGGTCGCCCGCACTCCAGCCTCTTCCATCACTTCCCGTAATGCCGTCTGTTCATGCGTTTCACCTGGCTCCACAGTTCCCTTCGGTAATACCCAGCCCTCATAACGGTTCCTGTAAGATTTATACAATGTAAGAATCTTACCCCGATGAATTACCACACCGCCACAGCTCGTTGCTTCTATCATAATGCAATCCCTCCTGTGTTGCGTGGTATTAAAAACTGAGTATAGTATACCTCTTTTTCGCAAAACCCGCAACCCGTAAATAACAAATCGTTACATTAAACGTCACAAAGGTTACTGTTCACTCCGTGCCCAGTAACACGCTTCGCGATGCACAAAATTTATGCTAATCGCATAAATTCGCGCGGTATGTCTCGGGTTTCCTGTTGCCATGCATCCGTAGGGAGCTGCCAGTGGCAGGTCCTGTAGGTGACCTTCGCTCACAAAAAACACCTCGCGGAATATTACCTGTGAACAGTAACTCACAAAGCACATTACTATACATCATGAAATATGTTGACGACAGCCAAAATATTTCGCAAAAATGTCCGGTTCAGAGATACTCCTATTGTATCCTCATAAAACCGGACATTTTTTTATTAATTATCAAAATAATAGGCATCAAAAATCTGACCTGCGATCGGCACTGCCGCTTCGCTTCCTGTACCACCATTCTCAACAATAATGGCAACTACAAGGTCAGGATTATCCACATTAGAATATCCAATAAACCAGGAATGGCTGGAACCGTTCTCGTCAAATTCCGCAGAACCCGTCTTTCCGGCTACTGTATATCCTCTTCCGTTGAGCGCAGATGCAGTACCATTCTCAACAACGCCTTTCATCAGCTTACCAAGAATATTTGCTTCGTTGGTAGTCATCAGCTTCTTATAACTCTCAGGCTGTGTTGTCTTAACAGTTTCTCCATCTGAACTAACTACAGAATCGATCAGATACGGCTTCATCAGTTCTCCACCATTGGCGATCGCACTGGTGATCAGTGCCATATGCATTGGTGACACCAGTGTATTTCCCTGTCCGATAGCAGTCTGCATCACCTCTGCAACTGAAGATTTTCCAGTCAGTGTAAAAGTACTCTTCTTATAAGAAGTAAGAGGCAGGCTCTTGTTAAACAAAAGATCCTCTGCAGTCTTTCTCAGTGAAGTTCCTCCGACCATGGTTCCAATCTCTGCAAAGGCACTGTTACAGGAATTAGCAAATGCACTGTAAAAGTCCTCCTGACCATGAACCGTTCCACCATAGCATCGGATCGTGTGATCCTCTGTCGTGATGCTTCCCTCGCAGAGATAAGAGAATCCCTCCAGGCTTCCCTTAGTCCTGAAATAATCAAGTGCAGTTACCACTTTAAAAGTAGAACCCGGTGGATATGCACCATTAGTCGCCCTGTTAAGCAGGCTGCTGTCATTGGAATCATTGACCAGTGTATCCCAGTTCTCGGAAATAGTATTCGGATCAAAATCCGGTTTGCTTAATTCTACCAAAATCTTACCGGTAGAGGGCTCTATGGCAACTACTGCACCTCTCCTGTCTCCTAACGCATTATATGCCGTCGTCTGAAGGTCCGCGTTTAAAGTAGTCACGATCGTATCTCCTGTATTCTTCTGATTCTTAAACTCATTCTTCATCTGATTCAAAAAGAATTCATGAGATGTAAGCAGCTGAAAGTTTGCTTCTGATTCCAGGCCGCTCTTTCCATTGGTATCATATCCCACTACGTGCGCAAACATATTTGCATACGGATAAGTACGCTCCTCAGTTCCATCTTCATAAACATTCGTCTGTGCAAGCACCTGATCATCTGCAGATACGATCTTGCCTCGCACAACCCTGTCTGAAAAAGTATCCTGTCTGGTATTATATGGACTATTAATGAAATCTTCGCTCTTGGCATAGTTAAAATAAACCAGATATCCGATCATGCTGACAAAGATCAGCACAAAAAAGCAGGATACCAGCGTATATTCCCGGTTACGTGGTCTTCTTTTTTTAGAAATTTCCTGAGCCTTGCGCTTCTGACGCTTCCTGAGCTCTTTGCGCTGCTTCCTTTCTTCGATATCTCTCAATTTCTTCGTCCTCGTCTTCTCTCAAAATATACAGTCCCTGAATAATTGCCAGCATCAGCACGGTACTCGCCACTGAACTTCCTCCATAGCTGACCAGCGGAAGGGTTACACCTGTCATAGGGATAAACTTCGTCGCACCACCAATGGTCAGAAACACCTGAAATGCATATTCCGTGCCAAGCCCAAGTGCGATCAGTTTATAAAACGGCTTCTTTATCTTAAGCGCAATATTTACGATCATCAGAAAGAAATTCATGCACACAAGAATCAGACATATGGCAAAAATACATCCCAGTTCCTCGCAAATGGCACTAAATATAAAGTCATTCTTAACAACAGGGATCTTCTCAGGAGAACCCTGGCACAAGCCCATTCCAAACCATCCGCCGGTTCCGATCGCAAACAATGACTGAACAATCTGATAACCTTCATTCTGGTAAACTGCCATAGGATCCTTCCATGCAGTTACTCTCTGACGCACATGTGCAAATAAATGATATGCCACAACAGCTCCAGCAGAACCACCGGCAAGACCAAGCGCCAGATATCCTACATTCTTGGATGCCACATAAATCATCACCAGATACGCTGCAAAAAAGATCACGGCACTTCCAAGGTCTCTGGAAAGCACCAGGATACCTACATGAAGCCCGGCCACTATAGTAGCCTGAACTACTTTTGAAAAATCAGCTCCATTTCTCAATAATGCCGCCATAAAGAACACAAACGTAATCTTGATCGCTTCTGAAGGCTGAATACCCATTAGGGAAAGCTTTGCACCATAGCTTGTCTGTGCAAGCACAAGTACTGCTGCCAGCAGAACAATTCCCAGACCTGCATAAATCCATGTCAGATCCTTGAGAAATTTCATCTTCCTGATCAGAACAGGAACAACAAGTGCTACTGCATTCACACCAGCTACGATCACCAGCTGCCTGGTTGCCGTAGACACATCCAGTCTGCACAGCATAATAAATCCAACGCTGAGAAGCATACACATATTATTGAGCAGTAAAATAGATGCTTTCTTATACAAAATTCTGTACAGAATCTGGATTCCCGCAAAAAACGCCATCATCTCTGCATAGAACAGGATGACCTGAAACTTACCAGTCTTCAGGTAAATGACCAGAAACGCAGTGAAATCCATAAAAAAGATCAGCATCAGCTGCTGCCGCAGCGATTCGTTTCTCTCTTCCTCACTCTGCTGCTTCACAAGATAAAAGCAGTGAAATGTATAAATTACCATCAGGGTAAGGATCACATACTTGGATAATTCTACAATTACATTAATCATATGCCTTACTCGGCTCCTCTTTTAAAATGTCCCTTTGTGTATTCCCGCTTCGGAGGATTCTCCCCCTTCTGATAAACATTTCGGAACTCTTCATAAATCTTTACTGCATCCTGTGGTTTCTCAATCGTAAATGCAAGTCTCAGAGAAGAAATTCCAAGCTTATCTATCTGTGGTTTCTCTTTCAGCAGGCCATAAGGGATACTGTTGTAAATGATATTATAGCAGGGAATGTGGGTATTTGTATTTTCCATTTTCCAGGGATCACAGACACATTTTGCTGTAAATTCCTTATCATAACGGTCTTTTAATGTTACCCACTCTTCCTTATGATTACACCCATAAACATTCTTATGCACACATTGAGCAGATAACATCAGCGGCAGATAACCATAAATGATCATTTCGCTGTTTCGATTATCCCTGTGCCGGATTTCTCCTTCATTCAGTTCAAACGGCACAGTATTTCGCATAATCTTCTGTTCCTCCCAGAACTTAACTGCTTCATTATTCCAAGTGTACATATTGTGATCCAGCACACATTTGTCCGCCAGTCCAGCCTTACTCAGAATTGCAAATGTTTCCAGATTTCTTACAAGAAATCCATGCATGCCTCTGTCCAGCCATTCCTGAATCCGCGTCTCAAGCTCTTTGGGCATCCCGTCTCGCATAATATGTGGAAGTGACAGATACATCTCTATTCCTCTGTCTACCCCTTCATCAAGACAGGCTTCCATTGCATCTGCATTCAGGTACATTCCCTGTATCCCTTCACTTTTATATAACGCAAGTGCTGTTTCTTTTTCTTCACAAGATACATAAATCGGAAGATTTTTTTGTTTTTTGCCAGAATTGTACTGCTGTGCACACAATTCTATGTCTTTTTCCTGCTTTACTTCTTCCCTTCTGTATGTTTTGAGGATTTCTTCCTCCAGTGCTTCCAGAGCCTGTCTGCGCGCCTCGTTCAGAATCTTCATCGGGATAAAAATGCTCTCATCCATCTGAATCTCCAGACTTTCCCATTCATACTCTGTATTCCCAAGCTTCTCCATCTGCGAACGGACACGTTCCTCTGTCAGGGGCTGGTTCTGCGCATACTGTACTTCTCCTACAGATGCAGATCCATGAATTCCCCGGCAGGATACATCCAGTATTACCGGACTTCCCGGAAACAGGATCAGCGTTCCCTGCAATTTCTCTTTCTTCTTTATCAGTACAGGTGTAATGTCACCAGTTTTCTTCTCATTTGTAAATGCCATCATGGAAGGACCGTTCTGCATCTGGTAATATCCTGTACAGGAACCGCCTCTGTTAAACAGATCCAGCAGATACTGTCTGTCTCTCTCCGACACTCTATAATTCTCTGCGCCCTCTTCAAAAAGAAGATCCAAATATTTCCTGTATACAGAAGTTACCCCTGCCGTATATCCCGGCTGTTTCATTCTTCCCTCTATCTTCAGAGATGTCACTCCTGCATCCAGAATCTGCGGTAAAATTTCTATTGTAGAAATATCCTTCAGGCTCAGCGGACATACCTCTTTTTTTCCTTTTCCCGGATTTCTCTTTTGCTGTCCTGCTGTCTTCCTCTCTCCACATAATACAATCTGATATGGCAGGCGGCATGGCTGGGCACAACGCCCTCTGTTTCCGCTTCTGCCTCCCAGAATACTGCTCATCAGACATTGTCCGGAATAACTGTAGCACAACGCACCATGGATAAAAGATTCTATCTCTATAGGGCTTGTCTCATGCATTCCCCGGATTTCTTCAAGGGAAAGTTCTCTGGCAGTTACTACGCGGGAAGCTCCCTGCTCTTCCAGAAATTTCATACCTTCTGGACCTGTCACTGTCATCTGCGTGCTGGCATGAATGTGCATTCCCGGGAACAGCTCTCTGACTGTCCGGAATACTCCCATATCCTGAACGATCACTGCATCCAGTCCGGCTTTATAATACGGAAGCAGATATTCATAAAGCTGCTCCGAAAGTTCTCTGTTCTTAAGAAGCGTATTGACAGTCAGGTAAAGTTTCTTTCCATGAATGTGGGCAGTGTCAATCGCACGGAGAAGTTCTTCTTCTCCAAAATTCTTCGCGTATGCTCTTGCTCCAAATGCTGCTCCTCCTACGTAGACTGCATCTGCCCCTGCACCAATGGCAGCTTCAAATCCTTCATACGATCCGGCAGGTGCCAACAATTCTATCTCATCTCTTCTCACTCATATACCTCTCATATAAAACGAATAACATCATCCGTATTTGTGTCAAGCGAATAAAAACATCCGCATTCAGCTATAATCATAAAGGGGAAATCACCGAAGTAATCCCCCCTCTTATTATTTCAGCAGTTCATCAATCTGTTTCTCCAGCTCATTGTTCTGCTTTTCCAGTTCATCATTTTTTCCTGCCAGAAGGTTCTTCTGTTCGGTCAATTCCTGTTCATGCTTCTGTACTTCTTCTATCTGCATACGAAGAGAAATCAGTTCGTGTTTCAGATTGTACATCTCCTGATCCTTCTGCTGTAAATCCTGTTCAAAAACCTCCGCCTGTTTCTTAGCCTTGAAATAATCGTCTGTGATATTCAGGCTGAGAAGTGTATGCTTGGTCTCCATCGGCTGTCTGCTGTAACCTGGCATACCACTTAATTCATCCATCTTTTTATTTATATAGGATGCTACTTTCTGGAAATATTCTTCCGATTCATAACCTCCCAGCGTAATAATCTTACCTCCTATGATTACCTTTGCTGTATTTTTGACCGCCATCCGTACGAGCCTCCTGTATCTTATTATTACTGTTTCGCAGTACTTTGCACTGATTCTTTAATTCCAGTCTGTATGTCACAAATTTATATCCTTTTGAAGAATATTCCGCAAAAGTTCTTCTGCCTGCAGTAACACTCTATTTTTCTTTATGATCCTGTTATTGTTCTCAATATTTACAATAACAAAATCAGTTTCAATCCGTTTCCTTATGTGCTGAGAATTCCGGACATTTATTTCATTATACTCGAAAGCGGTCGAAATGTATAGGAATTTTTAAAAAAGTTTTACTTTTTAATTTTTCTCCGGCATCGGATATCCCAGATGCTCATATGCAAGAGTAGATGCCATTCGTCCACGAGGGGTGCGATTCAGAAAACCATTCTGGAGCAGATAAGGCTCATATACATCCTCAAGCGTCCCTGAATCCTCACCGATCGCCGCTGCCAGAGTCTCCAGTCCTACAGGACCTCCCTGAAAGTTTACGATCATTGTTTGCAGGATCCTGCGGTCGATTTTATCAAGACCATACTGATCCACTTCCAGCAGATTCAATGCAAAACATGCTACATCATAAGTAATCCTGCCGTCATATTTTACCTGGGCAAAATCACGTACTCTCTTCAGGAGACGATTTGCCAGTCGTGGAGTTCCTCTGGATCTCTTGGCAATCTCTGCCGCACCCTTCTCATCAATCTCCACGCCCAGAACCTGTGCAGAACGGATAATGATAGTCTTCAATTCATCATGTGTATAAAACTCCAGATGGTGCATCACGCCAAAACGGTCACGAAGCGGTGCAGACAAAAGACCAGCTCTCGTTGTAGCCCCTACTAAAGTAAATTTCGGCAGATCCAGACGGATGGATCTGGCTGATGCACCCTTTCCGATCATAATGTCTATGGCGTAGTCTTCCATTGCAGGATAAAGAACCTCCTCTACCTGTCTGTTCAGACGATGGATTTCATCCACAAACAGAATGTCACCCTCCTGCAGATTATTCAGAATTGCCGCCATCTCTCCCGGCTTCTCAATGGCCGGCCCGGAAGTCACTTTCATATGAACGCCCATCTCATTGGCAATAATCCCGGAAAGTGTTGTTTTTCCAAGTCCTGGAGGGCCATAAAACAGTACATGATCCAACGCATCATGTCGCTGTTTGGCAGCTTCTATATATACTTTTAAAGTACTCTTGGTCTTCTCCTGACCAATGTAATCATCCAGAGTCTGAGGACGGAGATTTCCCTCCAGAGAAAAATCCTCCTCTGTGACATCTGTAGTTATAATACGTTTGTCCATTTAATAATTACTCCTGGCCTTTCACTAACCTGTTTTTCTATATCCAGATATATCTGTACTTTTTTGCTCAAATACAGACAACTTATATTCCCTTTTAATAACAAAATCATTGCATCTGCTTCGCTGCACACGCGCTTTTGTTATATCAGAAATTTTTTAATGCAGCTTTCAACAATCCCTCTACATCATCCGGAGCCACATCTGTAACCTTACGCACTGCACGAAGTGCATCTGTGCTGCTATATCCCAAAGCAACCAACGCCTCTACTGCTTCCTGTCTGCCATCTGATATCTCTCCAAGCCCTGCTACAGCTTTCTCCTGCTCATGTGCCAGTTTCAGTTCAAATGCATCCTCAAGCTTCATCTTGTCTTTCAGCTCAAGAATCAACTTCTGTGCCGTCTTCTTACCGATACCTGGAGCCTTGGACAGAGTCTTCACGTCATCTGAAAGAATTGCAAATCTCAGTTCATCTGCTGTGATCCCTGCCAGAACGCCAACTGCCGCCTTCGGTCCTACTCCATTTACTCCCAGAAGCAGCTTAAACATCTGTAGATCATCCTTGGATCTGAAACCATATAATTTCATGGCATCTTCTCTTACACTAAAATAAGTATGGATCTTCACTTCCTCGCCCATATGGATGTTAGAGAGATCCGTACCTGTCATATATATATCATATCCGATTCCGCCCGCCTCAACAATGACAGAGTTTTCTGTCATATCTACTGCCGTTCCATGAACAAATGCGATCATGATATCTCCTCCGGTTTCTATTGCATTAATGGTTACTGTTCATATATTACTGCCTCCAGTGACCATCACTTCTGAACCATCATAACACATCCTACATCAGAGTGCAAACATATATTCGAATATTCCAGATAAGTTTCTCAAGAAAAGGATTACTGTTCACTTCGTTTTAATCACTAAAAAACTGCCATCCAGGTTTCCCCACACAGCAGTTTTTCGTATTTCTATCTTTAGTTTTACTGAATAATGTGTCTCGGGCAGGCTTCTTTACATGCTCCGCAGTTTGTACATTTACTGTAATCTACATGAGCACAGAAGTTATCAACTGTGATTGCACCATTCGGACAGGTCTTCTCACATTTCTTACATCCGATACATCCAACTTCGCAGGCAGATGTAACAGCTTTACCTTTCGCATGAGAGCTGCACTGTACGAATGTAGTCTGGTCATACGGAACAAGCTCGATCAGGTGCTTCGGACATTTCGCTACACATTTACCACAGGCCTTACATGCCTCTTTGTCAACGACTGCCACACCATTTACTACATCAATTGCGCCGAATGGACAGGCTTTTACGCAGCTTCCGAATCCGAGACATCCAAATCCGCAGGCCTTTGCTCCGCCGCCAGGAATGAACGCCATCATTTCACAATCTTCTACGCCTGTATATTCATAGTTGTCTTTTGTTTTCTCACAGGTACCTGCACATTTTACATATGCAACCTGACGGGCTGTCTCAACAACTTCCTGTCCCATGATCGCTGCGATCACTTTTCCAACAGGTTCACCGCCTACAGGACATCCGTTTACAGGCGCTTCGCCTTTGGCAATCGCTGCTGCCAGACCATCACAGCCAGGGTAACCACAGCCACCGCAGTTATTTCCAGGAAGTGCTTCACGGACTGCAACTTCCTTCTCATCTACTTCTACTGCAAATTTGTTACCAGCTACTCCGAGGAAAATACCGATAAAAAGACCGACTGCCGCAACCAGTACAGTTGCCGCGATAATTGCTCCTATATTCATACCAGTCCCCTCCTTAAATCAGTCCTGAAAATCCGAAGAAGGCAATTGCCATCAGTCCGGCTGTCAGCAGAACTGTAGGGAATCCCTGGAAGGATTTTGGAATGTCATTGTATGCGATTTTCTCACGGATACCAGCCATCAGCACGATAGAAATGGTAAAGCCGACTGCTGTTGCAAATCCGTTAATTGTTCCCTGAAGTACGTTATAACCTTTCTGTACGTTTGTAAGGGCAACACCGAGAACTGCACAGTTTGTTGTGATCAGAGGAAGATACACACCAAGTGCCCGATACAGAGAAGGCATTGCTTTCTTCAGGAACATCTCTACAAACTGTACCAGCGCTGCGATCAGCAGGATGAATACGATGGTCTGCAGATAAGTCAGGTTTGTAGGAACGAGAATAGCATTGTAAATAATACCTGTCACAAAAGATGACAGTGTGATAACGAAGATGATCGCACCGCCCATGCCGGCTGCTGTCTCTACACTCTTGGAAACACCAAGGAAAGGACAAAGACCAAGGAACTGGCTGAGGACTACGTTATTTACGATCGCTGAGCTTACAAGTATGATCAAAAGTTCTTTCATAATCCATTACCCCCTTTTTCTCTTGCACATGGTATTGCCGCAGGCTGCACAGCTTCCGCCGCAGTCAGGATTACTCGGGTCAATGCCACGTTTGGCTGCACCAAGTTTAAATTTGTTCTGTAATGCAGAAAGTGCTGCCAGAACAAAGAATGCTCCAGGTGCGAGGATAAAGATAGTGATCGGCTCATAACCGGCTTTACCTGCTGCAGCATCTGCCAGAGGAAGAATCTGATGTCCGAAAATAGATCCGGCACCGATCAGCTCACGTACTGCACCGATACAGGTAATACTTAAGGTAAATCCAAGGCCCATACCAAGACCGTCAAATAAAGACGCGATCGGTTTATTCTTGGATGCATATGCTTCTGCACGGCCAAGGATGATACAGTTAACTACGATCAGCGGAATATAAATTCCAAGTGAATCATACAGACTTGGGATAAATCCCTGTAAAAGGAGCTGTACGACTGTTACAAATGAAGCAACAACTACGATAAATGCAGGCATACGAACTCTGTCCGGAATAAAGTTTCTCAGAAGAGAGATCATTAAGTTGGATGCTGCAAGGATGACTGTTGTAGTAAGTCCCATTCCGATACCATTAGTTGCAGATGTGGTGATGGCCAGTGTCGGACACATACCAAGCATCAGTACAAAGGTAGGATTTTCTTTGATGATTCCGTTATACAAACGTTCTGCAGGTGTGTTTGGTTTCATCACTAGTTTCCTCCTTTCTCATACTGGAATGCACATAAGCCGGCGTTGACACCGTTTGTCATGGCATTCGTTGTGATTGTGGCACCACTTAACGCATCGATCTGATTGTCTGCTGTGGCACCGGTTTTTGTATATTCAAATTTATCTACTTTCTTATCTTTGAACTGATCCTTAAATGCATCTGTGTTTGCTCTCATACCAAGACCTGCGGTCTCACCGATGGAAAGAATGGAAATTCCGTTCAAAGTTCCATCATCCATGATTCCCATTGCAAACTGGATATCTCCGCCGTAACCTTCGGAAGTGGTTACTGTAAATGCATATCCCAGTTCATTGCCGGAAGCATCTTTTGCAAGCATGGTCTCATCAATAGACTGCGCTGCATATCCGTTTTCGTCCAGATAAGACTGCAGTGCGTCTGCGTCTACATCTACGACATCAAAGCTGTCAGCATCTGCAAAAACGGCTTTATAAGCGTCCTGTTTTGCCTGTGCTTCCTGCTTTGCGATCGGGTCAGCTGTAATATCCTGGACTACACCAAGGGCAAGTCCTGCTACCAGTGTGATCACTGTAATAGCGATCGTATCTTTGATAATTCTGTTACTCATGCTTTTTTGCCCCCTTTCCCAAATGCCGGGTGACGAGTCACACGTTCGATCATTGGAACTAACAGGTTGCAGAAAATAATCGCATAGGATACACCCTCTGCAGAACCGCCGAAGAGACGGAAGATTGCAGTCAGTACACCAAGACAGACACCGTATACATACTGTCCTCTAGGTGTGATCGGTGTTGTGACATAGTCTGTAGCCATGAACCATGCACCAAGCATAAGACCGCCGCCGAAGATATGGCTGAACAGATAGTTCACATCAAATCCCTTGCCTGTTCCAAGCATGTAAAGGATTACAAATACTGCAAAAGATCCGATATAAGTAAGCGGGATCTTAAGATCAATGACTTTATAAACCAGAAGGATTGCTGCACCGATGAGGATCGCGATTGCTGAAGTCTCACCAATTGTACCCTGGATATCACCGATAAACATATGTAATACGGATACAGAACCATCTGTAAATCCATTCTGTTTCAGAGCTGCCAGAGGAGTTGCACCGGAAACAGTATCTACTACGCCTCTGAAGTTGTCACTTACTGCGAAATCTGTCATCTTTCCCGCAAAAGAGATCATCAGGAAACATCTTCCTGCAAGTGCCGGGTTCATGAAGTTCTGTCCCAGACCACCGAAGAGCTGTTTTACAACGATAATCGCGAATGCACTACCAAGTACAGGCATCCAGAGCGGAATGGATGCAGGCATATTTAATGCAAGTAATAAACCTGTAACAACTGCACTGAAGTCTGTAATCGTGTTCTTCTTGTGCATCAGTTTATCATAGATCCACTCAAAGAATACACTGGAAGCAACGGTAATTACTACTACCAGTAAGGCGCGAACGCCAAAATTATAAATTCCAAACAGTGTGGTCGGCAGAAGCGCCAGTACCACAAGCTGCATGATTTTGCTTGTTGTCATCTTATCCCGGACATGGGGATTGGATGATACATGTAACATCTGATCCATTATGATGTCCCCCTTTTACTTTTTCTTACGGCTTGCCAGAACCATCTTACGCATAGATTTGATCATCTGGGTCAACGGACGCTTCGCCGGGCAGATATAACTGCAGCAGCCGCATTCGCAGCACTCCATACCATCAAATTTCTGGAAGCTCTCCATGTCACCATGTTCTGCAAATGTTGCAAGTCTTGCAGGAATGACATGGCCGGGACAGACTCCTACGCATCTGCCACAGTTAATACATGCAGTCTGTTCTGCATCTGCCACATCGTCCTTCTCCAGACAGAGACAGGCAGAACTTGTCTTGATACATGGTACATGAGTATCGTACATAGCGAATCCCATCATAGGACCACCGGAAATTACTTTTGATACATTGTCTGTCAGTCCGCCGGCAGCCTCGATCAGCTCTGCCATATCTGTTCCAGAAAGAACTTCAAAGTTCTGCGGATTCTTAATCCCCTGTCCTGTTACTGTTACAATACGATCCATAACAGGTTTTCCAAGGATAACTGCTTCATAAACAGCGATTACGGTATCTACGTTGTCAACAACACATCCTGCATCTGCCGGAAGCATAGTTGAATTGATTTCTCTGTCTGTGACAGCTTTGATCAGGAAGCGCTCACCACCCTGTGGGTACTTGGTCATCAGCTCTGCAACTTCGATACGCGGGATATCTTTTACCATTTCTTTCAACTTTGCAATACAGTCGGGCTTGTTATCCTCAATACAGATATAACCCTTTGCATTGTCAAAAAGCTTCAGCATAACTCTTAAGCCCTCGATCAGCTTCTCAGAGTCATCCAGCATTCTTCTGTAATCGCTGGTAAGATACGGTTCACACTCAGCACCGTTTACAAGAATATGATCGATCTTGTCCGGTTCCTTCGGAGCAAGTTTTACCTGTGTCGGGAATCCTGCACCGCCCATTCCCACAACTCCGCCTTCTTTAATTCTTGCCAGGATCTCTTCCTTTGAAAGATCCTCCAGTCGTGCAGGAGTAAATTCCACACTTTCATACTGCTGGTCATTCTCAATGATAATAGAATTAACCATGGATCCTGTTGCTGTCAGTCTCGGTTCGATTCCCTTTACTGTACCGGAAACAGATGCATGGATCGGTGATGAGACAAAGCCTGCAGCGTCCGCAATCTTCTGTCCTGCAAGCACGTGGTCTCCTTTCTGAACTACCGGTGCTGCCGGTGCGCCGATATACTGTGAAAGAGGATATACCATATCTCCCTTAGGCAGATATTTCGTTACCGGATTGTTCTTGGATAATTCTTTTCCGTCATAAGGATGAACACCACCCTTAAAGGTTAAAATTCCCATTTTGTTCCCTCCTTTTTATATTAAGCATCTCAAGAGTATTTTTATCGTTACTGTTCTTTTGTACGTTCAGTAACATGATTTTGTTTTCCATCTCTTTTTGATTGGCTTTTTCGTAAATCGTTTTATATCCAGATCTTTTGTCTTTATTTAAGTAGCGATCTTTGATATCTTATTTTTCTTTTCTGTTTCTGATATTCTTCAGATTATGTAATTTGTGTCCACGGTTCAGGTTTGGATACGCTTTTACGAAACGCTGCATATTGTGACCAACCTTTGCTGCCATAGCTTCTTTCTTCTTCTGAAGTTCTGCACTGATCTCAGCTACAGCTGCAGCACGTTTCTGCTCCATCTCTTTCAGCACTTCCACATCTCCCAGACGTTCTTTTACGCTCTCAAGAGTAGCCTCTTTGGCAAATCCAACACCTGCGATCTTCTCGTGCATCTTGACAAGCATTTCGTCCTTTGCCTGCTCCATAGCTGCCTCGATGACCGGCAGTTTCTCCTGAATACGGAAAGCTGCTGCTGCTGAGAAACCGAAGTCCACAACATAGGCAATTCCTATCACACATACTCCAATCTCCCCAACGAAAACCGGATACAGTGCAACGATATACTCCACAATCGGGTGAAGTACCTTAAACAGAAGAACTGTGAAGAAACCCCATCCAAGAGAAGCTCCCAGACAGATACGACCCTGAAAATTGAATTTGTTCTCACTGTAATCCCACCAGGACGTATGGAAGATTGTTTCCATCAATACTGCAGTTACATATTCCAGTGCAGTTGCCACAACAACACCGCCAACATACAGCCATAACACATTCCCGCTGACCGGTCTCAGAATTACATAGACAGATACTGCCCCACATCCATATATCGTACACAACGGTCCGTTAATAAAGCCACGGTTTACATATTTCCCGCTCTTTACAGACACATAACAGGTCTCCCACACCCAGCCAAAGAAACTGTATATGATGAACCAATTAATGAGGTGATAAAAATCAATCCCCAAAATAGATAAATCCCACATGCTTTTTCTTCCTTTTTTTGTATAATTTTTTCAATTACAGTTATACTATAAACCATTTTCAGAAAAAAAGCACTACCCAAATTTTAATTTTTTGTGTATAATTAAATACAATTTAGGAAAGGAAAAAACATTAACATGATTGTTAAAAAAATGCCCATTTTACAAGGGTTTCCGGACTTTGAAACTGTTAAATTTTTCACCGGAAAATACTTCCAAAAATACAATTTTTCACCTGTTTTTTATGACATAGAAACCACCGGATTGTCCCGAAAACCCACATTTTTGTACCTTATCGGAGCTGTTGGAATTGAAGATGAAACTTGGTATTTTTACCAGTGGATGGCGGAAAATGATAAGGAAGAAGAGACAATTCTGAGAATTTTTTCACAATTTCTGGAGCAGTATGATTTGTTAATTTCTTACAATGGAGAACGGTTTGATCAGCCTTATCTGGAAGCGAGATACGAAAAATATGGTCTGCCATCTCCGTTTGAGGGAAAAACTTCTCTCGATCTGTATCTGACATTGAAACCTTTGAAGACACTTTTGAAACTTCCGGCCATGAAACAGCCATGCCTGGAGGAATTTCTTGGAATTAAAGACAGGATTTATAACAATGGTAAAGAATGTATTCAGCTTTATAAAGATTTTATGAAGAAAAGAGACTCTCTTGTGGCTGAGGAGATCTTAGGACATAACTTGGAGGATGTGCTGGGACTGGGAAGGATTTTTGAAATGCTTGGGTATCTTTGCATTTATGATTCGGAGTATGAAGTTACATATGCGGAAGCAGATGAAGAAAATGTTATTTTTGTACTAAAACTCTTCTTCTCTCTTCCGGCTGAGTTTTCTAACGGAAATGGAACTTTTTATATTACAGGAAAAGAGAAAGAAGTGAAGCTCATTGTCCAGACAGAACAAGGACGGCTGAAACAGCATTATAAGAATTATAAAGACTATTACTATCTGCCAGATGAAGATACCGTTATTCCGAAAGCACTTGGAAGCGGAATTGATAAGAAACACCGCAAAGCAGCCACAAAAGATACCTGTTATACATGGTTCAATTGTACAGAACAGTTTCTGCAAAATCCGCAAATACAAAAACAGTATCTGGAACATACTCTTCCGTATCTTTTAGCGCATTTAAAATGATATAAATTCTCATTGATATTTTTTCTACAATAATATTAGTCAGACCGTTCTATTACTTATTAGAAAAGTCAATTTTTTAATATAAAAACACCGCTATTACAGCTCAAAGTTGTAAATAGCGGTATTTATTATCTCAAGAAATATTCTCTATGAATTATTCTTCTGTGCTCTCTTCAGCTGGTGCTTCGAGAGCTTTCATGCTCAGGCTGATCTTCTTGTCTTCACCGTTGAAGTCAACAACCTTAGCTTCGATTTCCTGTCCGATTGACAGTACGTCTGATGGTTTTGCAACATGCTCTCTGGAAATCTGAGA
>NZ_JBQHWS010000074.1:0-17730 GCF_052063845.1 Blautia sp. HCP3S3_D9 | reverse complement strand
ACATTATGAGTTTCAGACGCTTGCTTATCTGGCACAACATCCGGGATGGGTATTCTCCAAAGAACAAATTTACGAAGCAGTTTGGAAGGAGAATCCAAAGCACTGTGGCAGCGCTGTGATCAGCCGGCTCAGACGGAAGATTGGAGATGGGTACATAGAAGATGTGGTGAATAGCGGGTATAAGTTTGTAGGATGAGAAATGAGATAAAGACAGAGCCAGTTGCTGCGTGTTGGAGTGATTTGGCACCTTGTAGAAATATGAGGTGCCATTAAACATTGTGGGTAAATATTTTAATGTTTAGTTTCCAGTGGATGGAAAATTAGTGGTGTGGTAGAATATAAATTGATAATTTATTATAGAGGTACGGGTGATATTATGAGGGATGAGTTTACACAGGCTACAAAAGATTTGCTGGCGAATAGAGTGGGGTGGAAATGTAGTAATCCAAACTGTAGAAAGGGAACTCGTGGAGCAGCAATTGAGAAAGAAGATATCATAAATATTGGAGTGGCAGCCCATATAACAGCGGCATCAAAGGGTGGACCGAGATATGATGAAAGTTTGACTTCACATGAAAGAAAATCATATGATAATGGAATATGGCTGTGCCAATCTTGCTCAAAACTGATTGACTCAGATGTTGACCGATACACGGTCGATAAGCTGAAGAAATGGAAAGAACTATCAGAAGAGATGGCTATTTTAGATATGGAAGAAAGTGGAGAGAGCGGAAATAGTAAAGACAGAGATATTTTGATGTTTTTTCTTCAATGTTTTGATAGGCCGGCATTTAGAGATCCAATATATCAAGAGGGATGCATGGAGGATTTTGATGAGGCTATTGCAGACACAATATTAGCCCTGAATACCGGGATACTTAGAACCAGGGATGGTCATATCATTAAGGAATCTTCTGGAAAATCTGCTTTATCTAATAATAAATGGAAAGAAAAATTGGATGTTATTGGAGATATGCTTTCTGCATTAAGGAAAAGATTAAAAATAGCAAAAACTGCTGGTGCTTATTCAATGTATGGTAAAGGAAATGTTATGTATTATTTTTATGACAGGGAATTGGAGGAGTGGTTTGATTCGACAAGATGTGAAATTTTGAAAGTATTATCCGATGTGTGTGAAGATGCGGGCTTGGAGGGATTAAGATTTCCGAAACATAAAGAGTACTGGTAATAATAGATACATATAGAATGATTAAAAAGGTGTAGATATTTTGCTGATTAACTGTTATGGAGAAGTGTTATGAATAAAAAATATCAGATATTTGTGAGCTCTACATATAATGATTTAAAATATGAGCGTCAAGTTGCAATTGATACGATTATGAAACTACGGCAGATACCGGCTGGTATGGAATTATTCTCTGCCACTGGAGAAAATCAATTTGAAATGATTAAGCCGGTTATCTATGAATCAGACTATTATTTGTTAATTGTAGCAGGAAAATATGGCACAATTTGTGAAGATACCGGTCTCAGCTATACGGAGATGGAATATGATTTTGCAGTCCAAAATCACAAGCGTGTGATTGCCTTTGTTAATGATGATCCAGATAATTTGCCATTTAGTGATAGAGAAGTAACAGATAAAATGCGGAGAAAGTTGAAAAAATTCCGTAAGAAGGTTATGACAAACAAAATGGTAAAAATGTGGCATGATAAGGAAGAATTATTCCAGAGCATTCCCATAAGTATAAGTACAGTTATTGAAATGTATCCATCTAATACTTGTTGGATTCACGTGGATGAAAATGATATCTATACTCCTATTGGAAACTATGTTGCATTAAAAGAATGGCTCCAAATAGAAATGAAAGATAATGTTGAACTTTATTATAATAATTTGGAAAAGTCTGTTCTTCAGCTTAAGAAAGAAGCAACTGGATTATGTCTTGCAATAGATGTTCCTAAGAAGAGTGCAGAGCCATACTTAGATGAGTTCGCTGGGTTCAGCATTAGAATGACATCTGAAACCAGAGATTGGGTAAGATATGTTCTTAATGAATATCATCTGTTGATTGATTATTCTTTAAAGGCGGACGAAAAAATTAGCATGTGGATAGAAATTAAAGGTTATTCGATTGAAATGTATAAACAGGCATTTCCATTGGAATCAGGAGAAAAAAAGAGGATATCAATTTCTCTTAAAGATTTTATGGAAGATGCTGACGATTGGAAGAAAATTAAGGAGATATGTTTGGTATTTAGACCGGTGGAAAAGAGAACAACTGGTATGTTAGAGATGCATGGCGTAAAATTGGGAAGATAAGAAATTTTGAATGTGATTAGCTATATAGATATTCATTGGCGTACCGTCTTACTGGCTTGCGTACCATAAATTGATACAATGCACCCTTTGAGCGTTGAGGGTTCAAATTTAACGATTACCCATACTCAAAAAACGATAAGGGTGCATTTGCCTCGTATTTATGGTATTCTATGGTAAAACACAGCGATAAAATATGATTTTCAGGAAAGGTGAGGTATTGATTATGAGCAAGGTATTAGTAGCGTATTTCAGTGCCAGTGGAGTAACAGCGAAACTGGCGAAGCGGCTTGCAGAAGCCATCGGAGCAGATTTACATGAGATTCAGCCGGAGATTCCATATACGGATGCCGATCTGGACTGGATGGATAAAAAGAGCCGCAGCAGTGTGGAAATGAATGATAAGTCTTTCCGTCCGGCTGTTGCAAATAAAGTGGAAAACATGGAGCAGTATTCCGTGATTTTCACAGCCTTCCCTATCTGGTGGTACGTTGCCCCGACTATTGTGAACACGTTTCTGGAGCAGTATGATTTGTCCGGGAAGACGATTATTCCTCTGGCAACTTCGGGCAGCAGCGGTATGGGGAGCACAAACAAGGAATTGGCGGTTTCCTGTCCGGGAGCAGAATTAAAGGAAGGAAAGCGATTCTCAGCAGATGCAAGTGCGGAAGAACTGAAAGCATGGGCAGAAGGGTTTGGAATTTAATAGGAAGCTGTTATACAATCCAGTATAGCGGGTACATAGAAATTGTTGTCAGGAGCAAGTATTGGTTTGTAGGTGTGGGAGAATGAAAGCAGAGGCGGTTGCTCCGTGTTGGAGTGGCGGTCTCTGTTTCACCTCTTAGTTGAAAAGAGCGGCGAGTTACGGTATAATGCCGATTAAGATTTATGTTTAGAGGTGCTGTCATGTATCATATTTTAATCATAGAAGATGATGTGGAAATCAACAGACTCCTGACTGAGTTTTTAGAGGAAAATGGATATTATGTAGTCAGTCAGTATAATGGGCTTCACATTTTAGATATTTTGCAAGAAAATAAAATTGACCTGGTTTTATTGGATATTATGCTCCCATATAAGAGCGGCGACTCAGTTCTTGCGGATATTCGTAAGCAGTCCACAGTTCCGGTGATCATCATTTCTGCGAAAGGAACCACTCAGAATAAAGTTGATCTGCTGCGGTTGGGAGCGGATGATTATATTACTAAGCCTTTTGACATGGAAGAAGCACTTGCCAGGATAGAAAGCAATCTGCGCCGGATACAGTTTCAGATGAAACCACAAAGGCAGCTCCAATATAAGAATCTGATATTGGATGTTGAAAAGAATACGGTTCATTTAGCAGGACAGGAGCTGATGCTGACTGCAAAGGAGTACGGCATTCTGGAATTACTTCTGAAATATCCGGATAAAGTTTTTTCAAAAGCGAACCTGTTTCAAAGCATATGGAATACAGAATATCTCAGTGAAGATAATACTCTGAATGTGCATATTAGTAATCTGCGAAATAAAATGAAATCAGTTTCTCCAGATGAGGAATATATAGATACTGTTTGGGGGATCGGCTATCGTTTGCATCAAGGCTGAGGGAAAGAAACCTCAGCTTTATTTATTCTTTACTGTTTTCTTTGTTCATTTAAGAAATTCTTTATAGTTTCGTTTTAGACTATAAAGGCAAAGGAGGCTGATACAATGAATGAAATCATCTTAGAAACAAGGGGTCTTACGAAAGTTTATAAGCAGACGGCCGCTTTAAACCACATTGATCTTAAAATAAAAAGAGGTAAAATTTATGGTTTTATAGGTCAAAACGGAGCTGGAAAGACTACATTGCTGCGCCTTGTAACCGGATTAGCTTTTCCTACCAGTGGAGAACTGTATTTATGGGGAAAGACCGGAAACAAGGAATTACAGGAGCAGAGAAAACGGATCGGGTGCATGATAGAAACACCAGCCCTTTTTCCAAATCTGACTGCTTATCAAAATATGGAGGTACAGCGTATTCAGCGGGGGATACCAGACAGGGCTGTAATTGAAAAATGTCTGGAAACAGTGGGGATAAAAGAAACAGGAAAAAAGACAGTACGCAATTTTTCACTGGGTATGCGCCAGAGACTTGGGATTGCCATTGCCCTCTTGAACACTCCGGAATTTTTGATTTTGGATGAACCGATCAACGGGCTCGATCCCGCTGGCATTGTGGAAATCCGAAATCTATTGAAATCTCTGAACAAAGAGTACGGTATGACAATTCTTGTCTCCAGCCACATTCTGGAAGAATTGTACCAGACTGCTTCGGAATTTATCCTGATAGACAGAGGGAAAATTATTGAAGAATTATCGGATAAGGAACTGAATGAACGATGCAAACGGCATATTGCGATCAAAACAACGAATCCGGAAAGTGCCTTGCTGGTTCTTGAAGATAAACTGAATACGGACAATCTGCAGCTTATGCCGGATGGAACGATCCGCTTATACGATCATTTGGATAACACTGAGACGGTAGCAAAGATATTATCTGATGCACACATCCTTGTCACAGGATTGCATATTTCGGGAGATACGTTGGAAGATTATTTCTTGAAAAAAGTTGGAGGAAAATCCCATGAATAATCTTTTAAAAGCGGAAAGCTATAAGCTTTTGCATAATAAGAGTTTTTGGGGACTGTTTCTTTTTTCTTTTGTATTGGGAAGTATTATGCTGTTTGACAGTAATAGACTGACGGATGATATGCTGGATGCTTCGCTTTATAACATCCCTCTGATGTATTTTTTAATTATTATCTTAGCTGTTCCATTTATCGGTGAAGACTTTGGAAATCGAACGATTCATAGTTTTGTCAGTGGAGGACATAAAAGGATGGATGTCTTACTGGCAAAAACGGTTATATATTTATCAGCAAGTGAAGGGATTTTAGCAGGTCCACTGCTTTTTCATAGTTTCATTGGCATAGTCATGGGAAGCGTAGAAGTGGTAGCCGTAACAGAGTTCCTGGAGAAGATAGGTCTTATTTTGATTGCGGTGCTTGCAATGGGAATGCTGCCGCTGGCGGTTGCTTTCGTTTTTAAAGATATAGGAAGAACATTGGCAATTCCTATGGCATTGTTCTTTTTAATGATTTTTGCGTTGAATAGTGATTATTCAAGTCAGATTGCGGTGCTTCTGCCAATGGGCCAGTTAAGGCTTTTATCGTTAAATGAACTTTGGGTTTCTAAAATAATGATCCTTGGGATTGATGTACTTTGGATTTTCCTGCTGTATATCATCTCCTATATCGGGCTGCGCCATTGTGATCTGAAATAAGGGAGGGAAACAGATTGAATAATTTATTAAAAATGGAACGCTACCAGCTAGTCCATAATAGGGTTTATTGGGGTGGAATACTTGGAGTTTTCCTACTTGGTTTTATAACCGCGGATACTTATGTACCGGAAGTGATGGGGCCTTCAGGTGGTGCGGCGCAATCACTTGTGGATATTTTTAATGGGATGGTCTATGACTCTACTTTTTTGCTGATTCTTATTTGCAGCATACTTTCTTTGATATTAGGACAGGAATTTACATGGCGCACGATCAGTCAGGAGATATGTGTCGGGCACACAAGGCAGCAGATCTTTGCGAGTAAGATCATTTCCTATCTGGCAGCATTTAATATCATGGCTATCGTATATCCTGTTGCCGGATGTATACGGGAATACGGGAAATTTGGGATTGGAGATATTGGATTCTTTTTCTATAATGTAGTAAAAGCAGTTGTGTATTCTTTCGTTCTGAACAGCGCCGTATTTCTGATCGCTGTGTTTTGCTGCTATTGGTTCAGGAATAGTTCAAAGGCAGTTGCGTTTACAGCAGGTAGTACCTTTGTTCTTAGCCTGTATCTTGGATATGGTATGAAACTTGGATTTCCAGTTGCATTTCTGCCAACCTTTCAAGTGAGGGAGGCAATCAGCAGCCAAGCCTTCATCCTGCCAGGAGCGCTAATTATAGGAGCAGCCTGGATTATAGTCCTTATTGTACTTGCATGGAATAAATTCTGCAAATGCGATCTGAAATGAGAGTAGGGAGGTGGATGGCATAATTGGAATTATTATTCTTTCGTTGGTATTGTTCTTTTTGCTGATAAAGCATCTTATGCTGAAAAAGCAGATAAAAAATATTTCCAGGCAGTTAGATTTGCTGTCCCAGGGCAAGACTGAAAAAATGCTTGATATTTCTTTGATTGACAGGGATTTAGAAAAACTTGCAGGAACGCTGAACCGTTACTATGACAGACAGCGTTATTCCGTAGCATGTGCTTTACAGCATGAAGAACATCTGAAAGAGTCGATTGCCAATATCTCCCATGATTTACGCACACCACTGACAGTAATTATTGGGCATTTGCAGATGCTGGAGAAAACAGATTTGTCTGGTGAGCAGATAAGACGGATAGAAACTGCATTGCACAAAGCAATAAAAATGAAAGACTTGATCAGCGCATTTTATGACCTTTCTATTATCGACTCTGATCATACAGAACCACAAGAAGAAGATATCAACCTAACAAATATGTTGATTGATTTTCTTACGGAAAGTGCGCCTCTTTTCGAGAGAAAACATATTCAACCGGAAATCATTCTGCCGGATGCGTCTGTTTTTATTTACAGTGACCGCGATATGGTAGAGCGTATTCTTCAGAACCTTTTAACAAATGCAGTACGATATTCAAGTGGAAAAATTCAAATCCGTCTATGCAGATCAGAGGAGAGCAGGGTGACTTTATATATGGACAATTCAGTTCAGGACGTTGGGAAATTTGATGTGGACAGATTATTTGAACGATTTTATACAGGGGACAGTTCGAGACATGGTGAAAGTACCGGATTGGGACTTGCCATTGTAAAGATACTTGTAGAAAAAATCGGCGGCAGTATATCAGCCAGTGTAGAATCCGATATATTATCCATACAGTTGATATTTTAGGGTGGTGATGCAACATAGGAAAAGTAATGGTGATGACATTCTCAGACTCAGAAGAACACATTATGAGTAGAATTCTTGCGGCAGTGGAAAATGAGCCGACAATGGAACACATCCAAAATCCAGTTCCAGACATCCTTACCTTCCCTAACCTGGAAATCAATATCAATGAACAGACTGTATACCACAATGGCATCCCTGTTTCTCTTACCCACCATGAGTTCTTCACATTACTTTATCTGGCTCGACACCCATCTTGGGTTTTTAGTAAAGAGCAAATCTACGAAGCAGTCTGGGAAGAGAATCCAAAGCAATGCGGAGCGTCGGTAGCGAATGTGGTGTACTCGATTAGAAGGAAAATAGGAGAGAGGTACATAGAAACAGTGATTGGCAGCGGGTACCGGTTTGTTGAATAGAAGAAGCCCGGAGTACAGTGTGGAAAATGCACAGTATTCCGGGCTGCGTCTTATAATCATTAAATTCGCATACTGCGTTTCCCCAAAAGTTATCAATATAGACTTATAATTGACCCATAAAGTTATCTTTCATGACAACGAATAATAAGAAATCTATGGTAACATCCTACCCGTAGTGGTAAATTATTCTACAGGAAAGGGTGCGAATCATGGAAAACGAAATATATGAAAAAGACTATGGAGAGGAATTCCGGCAGCGAAGCGATAAGTCAGAGGGAAAGGATTTTCTGGACACATTAATGGAGGTTGGATTTTTTCAGAAGTACCAGGAAGAAATGGACAAAATCCCAAAGCGTGTGGTTCCCAAAGAAAAAGTAGATTATGAATACCTGCTTGGCGAGTGTGACGCTTACGTCCGGCAGTTCGGAGGAAGAATCCGGGGCGAGGTGGATTACCAGAAATGGCAGGCGACCATTGATCTGTACCTGGAACATTTTGAGTTCTGTGACCGGGAGGCACTGACGCTGTTAAAAGAGATCGCAGAGCGGGCGGAGAATGTGACGTTTTCGATAAAAGATGGTATGTTGAGAATGACAGTATTTATTGGGTATTTTGATGAAGTGTATTAAAAATGGTTGCTGGCACATGAGAAGTTTCATGTATCAGCAGCTTTTTTATCACAGCAAAGGCATACTGCCTGTGAGTTTGCTGATATTCTTTGCCTATATTTTTTATGTGTATGTTTCCGAAGTGGGGATGGGGTTATGCGAAAAGGTTAAATAACAGAGTTGTACGAAATTGTATGAATATGGAACTGTAAAACAAACCGCTGGAGCATGAGGATTTTCTATGTACCAGCGGTTTGTTGCTGACTCGGCCTATCGCAGCAGTGGCATACTGCCTGTAAGCTTATTGACTTTTTTCTTAGGGTCGTAGATGGCAAGACCGAAGTATTGCAGAGTGCTTCTGACACGTTTCCCATTTTTTTGAAAGTGAACGTCAAATCGGCTCCTGCTTTTCTCTGGTAAAAGGTTTTTACGGTTCACTCAACCTTCTGTACCTTACCAGCATGGATTTCTTGCAGGTGGCGCAGTAGATGATGCCATGAAAGAGATTGTAAAACGGGCAGTTGTTCTCCAGCATGATCACAAGTCTGCGGTCAATCAGTTCCTGTACCTTTTCCCATTTTCCCGTGTGACGATTGCAGCATGGTAGCCTCTCAATGACTTCCCATTCCTCACAGGGAATGATGTTATAGGTATTGGAGCTGATGCTCTTCTAGTGTATCCGGCAGACCAGAAGTGCGCCTTTGTAAATTAAAGGCTAATAGCAAGATATTTCCCACTCCAATGTTTACCATTCAACTTTTTCAAAAATTGAAACCGATAAGGCGAAAGAACCTAAATATGCCACGGCAGCAATTACTATAATAACCAGCAAACTCAAATAATACTTTGCATCTGAAACGCCTCCCTCGCCTGCTACAATATTAATAAGCAAACTAAAACCTAAAATAATCGCTATTGCTCCTAATACGGCTAACACCATAATTATTTCTGTCTTATCGTCTCCCCATAAATAGTACAGCGGATATGCAATGGCTCCTATAAAAAATGTCAAAATCCCACCACTTAATATTAGTGTAATCGCATCCCTGAAACCATAATAGAAATAAACATTTCCATGAATTATAACAGCAATTCCCATAAAAACAGCAACCACCAACACACCAATAGCCCCCGCTATTGCATGGCTGACATATTGACTTTTGACTATATCTTTTCTCTTTACCGGCAGTGTTATTTTATATTTTCCCCATTTAGATGCACTTTCTTTTCTCAAACATGAGATTGCAAGCAACGCCATGATCGGGGCCGGTATAAACGCAAAAATACTAACCATAGCAGCATCCCCGATAACTTCAAAAATACTTCCTACGATAATAATAGCTGTAAACAATACTTTCATATTTCCGGCAACACCATAGAAATTGTTTTTTAATAATCCGTTCATTCCCTCTCCCCCTTTATCAAAAGCAACATAATTTCATCAATAGTTGCATGGTCTATCATTACATTTTGATACTTTTTTATCGCTTTATCCCTATTTGACACAAGTACATCCGTCTGGTAATCACGCTTACGCCATGCAATCCTGTCTGTTTTATCCAATGCTGCAAACTGTTTATCACTGCATCGCATAATTCCATAATGGTAAACCAATTCATCTTTTGCTTCTGTCATAATAATTTTCCCATTATGGATAAACGTAATATAATCAGCGATTTTTTCCAAATCGCTTGTAATATGCGAAGAAAGCAATATCGAATGATTTTCTGTGCCAACAAAATCCAAAAATACATCTAGCATCTCATCCCGCATAACCGGATCAAGTCCGCTGGTTGCTTCATCCAAAATCAGTAAGTCCGGATGATGGGAGAGTGCCGCTGCAATCGCCAACTTCATTGTCATGCCCTTTGAATAAGTCTTAATCTTTTGTTTTCTGTTAAGACCAAAATCTCTAAGGTATTTTTCAAAAAGGTTATTATCCCATTTCCGGTAAATCTCTCTCATAATATTTCCCAGTTGTTCTGCGGAAAAATAGCCCGGAAAATTGTCTCCGTCATAGACAACGCCTATTTTTTCCCGGATTTCAACATCTTCATCCTTCATTTCCCGGTTAAACAATTTGATTGTGCCTGAATCTTTAAAAAGTGTATTTAAAATACAGCCAATCGTGGTAGATTTACCTGCACCGTTTTCACCAACAAATCCCATGATAGAGCCACTCGGCACCGAGAACGTAATTTTTTCTAGAGTAAAACCCGATTTTTGGTAAGTCTTTGATACATTTTCCAATTCTAACGCATAATCCATTTTATTCATCCTCCATATAAAACATTTCCAACAATTCCTTTAGTTTTTCCAAAGAAATATTGTTCGTCCGCCCTATATCTGCGGCGGTCTGCAAATATTCCTCTGCTCTGCGTAACTGTTCTTCCCTATAAAATTCCTTGTTTTGTGCAGATACAAAACTTCCTCGCCCTACAGCAGTCTCTATAAAACCGTCTCTCTGCAAGTCCTCATATGCTTTTTGGACAGTGATTACACTGACATGAATAGACTTTGCCAAGGCCCGCATAGAAGGTATTGTATCTCCTGCTTGCAGCTCTCCACTCATAATCATTGCTTTAATTTGCGAAGTAATCTGTTCATATATTGGTTTGTCTACATTATTACTAATGATAATTTCCATGTATATACCTTCTTATCAATGTACTTATTGAACAAGTACATTATATTCATTCTTTGCAGTTTTGTCAACACTGATAGAACACATTGTATAAATAATATAAAAGTGGACAACAATTCAGAAAAAGAAGCCCCCACCTTTTCGCATAACTAAGAGGGTGTCATAACTTTTCCGCAAAACGGAAAATGTGATTGTACCTTTTCGCAAAAGAGGTTTAGATATATCAATAAGGCTGGTGAAGGTTTGTTAGATCGAAAATGGAATTGTGATGCTCTTGTTTATGCCACATTCTTGTTCATTGTTTATTTGTTGATAATTCCATGTTAAAATGTCCTTGAGGTGAGAAAATGCAGTATAAAATTTTGATTGTGGATGATGACAGGGAAATGCTCAAAATGCTCAAGAGCTTTTTTGAGATAAAAAAATATTCTATATTTACGGCAGAAGATGGGATGGAAGCAATGAAGATGTTGGCAGTAGATCCGGACATCATATTATTGGATGTGAATATGCCGCAGCTTGATGGAATGGAGGTTTGCCGCAGAATCAGAGACAAAGTGGCCTGTCCTATTTTGTTTTTGACCGCAAGGGTGGATGAACAGGACAGAGTGAATGGGCTGCTGTCCGGTGGAGATGATTATATTTTAAAACCATTCAGTTTGAAAGAGCTGGATGCAAGGATTACCGCGCATTTAAAACGTGAAGAACGTCATAAAACAAAATCAGAGTATCGCTTTCAGGGTGAACTCCTGATCGATTATACGGCAAAAACGGTGCAGATCAATGGGAATGATCTGGAATTGACAAAACTGGAGTATGGGATTATTGAATTTTTATCTATGAATCCGGGACTTGTTTTTGACAAAGAAAGAATCTATGAAAAAGTCTGTGGATATGATGGAGAGGGAGACAGCCGGGTGGTTACAGAACTGATACGAAGAATCCGAAAGAAAATGAGTCTGCAGACGGAGAAAGAGTATATCGAAACGGTATGGGGGATGGGATATAAATGGACAAAATAAAAAATCTTTCTGTCAGAAAAACAATCCTCCTGTATTTGGCGGTTGGTTTGATCTGCAGCTTTCTTTTATCGGCTGTGGTTGTGAAAATTGCCACTTACACACAGGAACAGATCTGGTGGAACTATGTGGATCAGGATAAATATTTTGAAGTAGTGAACGAGGAAGAAAGAGGGAAACCTTATTATAGAGCAGAGATTCCCAGGCCATCCTCTTCGGATATGAGCAGTGCGGACCGTAGCATCTCTGAGTTTTGTGATTTTTTGCAAACATATGTTGCTTTGATTTTATCTGCTACGGCATCTTGTGCATCTGTTTTCCTTTTTTATAAGCATAAACTGAAACAGCCTATTGAAGAACTGGAACAGGCATCCAAACGGATTGCAGGAAATGATCTGGATTTTCATATCACTTATGAAAATCAGGATGAAATGGGACGTTTGTGCGGGGAATTTGAGAGGATGCGGGAGCAGCTTGCCCAGAATAATCAGGAGTTATGGCGGATGGTTGAAGAAGAAAGAGCTCTCCGGGCAGCGATTGCACATGATATCCGATCTCCTTTATCTGTCCTGAAAGGATATCAGGAGATGCTGATGGATTATCTTCCGGATGGAACCGTTGATACAAAGACCGCAATGGAAATGCTGTCGGAAAGTTGGAAGCAGATTCAACGCATGGATCATTTTGTGGAAACTATGAGGAAAATGAGCAGCCTGGAACAAAGGACGTTATTAAGCTGCCCAATTACAGCAGAAGAAATGAAAGCGGATATTATGGCAGAACTTGTGGTACTGGAAGCGAAGAAGGAAAAACAGGTTATTCTGAAATTGAAGGAGGCTACAGATGTTTTTCAGGGGGACAAGGAAGTAATCCTTGAAGTTACAGAAAACTTGCCGTCCAATGCTCTGCGGTATGCGAAAGCGCAGATAATAGTGAATGTTTTCGTAACGCAACAGGAGCTAAAAATCAGCGTGGAGGATGATGGAAGTGGTTTTGACAGTGACATGGAGATGGTCACAAAAGCATTTTATCAGCAGAATGTAAAAGACAGCCTGAATCATGCAGGAATGGGAATGTATATCAGCAGACTGTATTGTGAGAAGCATGGAGGCCGCCTTGTATTGGAAAACAGGACAACAGGCGGGGCTGTAGTGACAGCAATATTTCGCCGGATCGTGTAAACGGTCCGGTAATTTTTTTCGTTTCTTTTTTTGTATTGTCTTTTTGTTGTGATTTGAGATCTACAATAAACACATCAAAAAGAAAGAGGTGACGGCTATGAGTGTCATTATGAGAAGAGAGATTAAAAACTTTCTAAAAAGGCCATTGTTTTGGGTCGGTGTGTTTATTGTAGTTTTAGGGGTGTTCCAGGATGTCCGGCCTTATTTGGGGATTTCTTATGTATCCTCTGATAAGGAGATATCTTTGAATACTCCGTCAACGATTGATGATGCAGATATTACAGACGGATATATTCCCACAAATGAAGAAGACAGGCGGAAAATGTGGGAGGAAGGAATACAGAAGAATCTTGTATCCGAGTTTGAAATGGGGCAGGAAGAAGCAGAAGCTGTGATAGAGGAAATGAAAGGAATGGATATTCAGGAAGCGTGTGAGTATCTGGAAACAAAGTATCACTATTACAGCGCACTTTATGCCTACGAAGATACGGAACTGCATCAAGGAACAGCGGAAGAAATCAATTCCTATATTGAGGATAAATTGGAATCACATCCTTTTTCGTACTATTTTTCCAGGAAATTTGCGGATTTTTCCGGGCTTTATATGGGTTTTTTTGCGGCTGTCATGCTTGCGGCCCTGTTCTGGCAGGATACCAGAAAAAATACTTATGAGCTATTGCATACAAAGCCGGTTCGGGCGGGACAGTATGTGCTTGGAAAAGTGGCAGGAGGCTTTTTTGTCTGCCTGATTGTGCTGGCGATTTTAAATCTCATATTCTGGGCGGCTTGCTACATCTTTACAAAAGGCAGCGGTTTTGAGGTGAATCTGGTTGATTTCCTTGTGGCAACGGGGCTTTACATTTTGCCGAATATGCTGATGATCGTATGTGTATATGGTTTGATTTCCCTGTTGTTTAAAAACCCGTTGCCCGCAGTACCGCTCCTGATCTTATATATGGTATATTCCAATACAGGCAGCAGAAATGCGGAAGGGGTATATGGTTATTATGGAAGGCCGCTGGCTATTATGGTGCGGTTTCCCGGTCGGTTCTTTGATACCGCGGAGCCGCCGATGGTATTGCTGAATCAAAGTTTTCTGATACTGGCAGCGATAGTGATCATTCTGATCTGTATACAGCTATGGAAAAGGAGGCGGATGTAATGGGGAAGGAAGCGAAGATCTGTTTATCCCTCTACAAGATCATATATTCCCTTTTTTTCGTGAGCATTTTATGTGTAGTCCGGGGAGTGAGTTTTACAAATGAAATAGGAGTTGCGTTGGAGCCTCCGTTGGCCTTACTTGCAGCAGTGTTCTGCGCAGATACTTATGTACAGGAAATCATCAGCAAAAGGGCAGAAGTAGAACGTCTGTATCCGGTAAAAAACAGGACACTTTCTATCATGAAGAGGATGATGGTGCAGGAAGGTTATCTGTTTCTTCTTGCTGTGGCAGGTTATGGAATGTATTGTATCATTCAAAAACCGCTCTCGCTTTATGGAATACAGATTGTAATAAAAGATGAACTGAAAATGTTTTTGGTGTATCTGGCAGCTATTGCTGTTACCCTTATTTTCTGGGGGCTTTTATCCCATACTCTGTCTTGTTTGTTTCGTAATATGTGGGCGGGGATCGGCTGCTCCTTAATCCTGTGGATTACAACAAACTCAACGGTTGGGGATCGGCTGTTAGGAAAATGGAATGTATTCTCTTATACATTCAGAAATATAGAAGATAATGGGGATTTGAATTGGATATGCGGGAAAATGATTTGTGTGTGTTTGATTCTGCTTATGGGCGTTATGCTGCCTGAAATCATAAAGAAAAGAGGATAGAGCTATGAGTATTAAGATAAATGATTTGACAGTAACTTTTAAAAACGGAGTGACGGCGATCGATTATGCCGATCTGGAAATCCCCAAAGGGCTGTTCGGATTGTTAGGGGAAAACGGTGCCGGAAAAACTACATTAATGCGGGTACTGACAACGGTATTAAAACCTACGGGTGGAACTGTTACGCTGGATGGGATGTTATACAGTGAAGGGAATTATGAGAAAATCCAGAGAAAGATCGGGTATCTTCCCCAGGAGATTGAACTTTATCCGAATCTGACCGTGCAGGAATGTCTGGAATATATGGGAGATTTGGCTGGTGTACCGAAAAAAGCGTGTAAGGAGCGTATCCGGTATTATCTGAAAAAAACCAGTCTGACAGAACATCGCAGGAAAAAAATGCGCCAGCTTTCCGGAGGAATGAAACGAAGAGTCGGACTGATACAAGCACTTTTAAACGAACCGGAATTTTTAATTATTGACGAGCCAACCACTGGCTTAGATCCGGAGGAACGTATCCGTATCCGTAATCTGTTGGTGGATTTTTCGGAAGACCGCACGATCCTGTTTTCTACTCATGTTGTGGAGGACCTGGTAGCGACCTGTAATCAGCTTGCGGTGATGAAAAAAGGAGCATTTCTTTATGCCGGCTCTATGCAGGAATTAATCAATGAAGCAAAAGGACATATTTGGGTTTGCAGGGTTACGGATGAAAAGCAGGCTAGGGAGTTAGAGAAGAAATATCATGTTTCCTCTAAACAGTATGTGGATGGAGAATTGCAGATAAAACTGATCAATAAGGAAAAACCGGACATTGATTGTATTCCGGTATCTGCAACGCTAGAGGATGCCTATATCTATATTACCAACAAACAGTAGCATGCCTGTTCATACTTATGGAAGAATTGCTGATATGGGCGGTTATAACAAAGAGCGAAAAGGAGTAGCTGTACAGTCTGCCAGAACGATAAATTCCAATTATGTTTTTTGGATTTTTGATGTATAACACAGACAAAATTATTTTCTCATTTGGGTTCATTATGTTTTTTAACTCCTTGAATTTTCTAAGAAGGGACAAATAACCAATCTACGGTAACTGAAAATACACAAATAATAGAGGAGTAGTTGTTATTTGAAGAAATAGGCGGAGGTGATGTTGGTTGGAACGATAGAAATAGTGATGAGGAAGATTGCTCCCTCCGGGAGCGTTTCAGAAACCGTGCTGGTTTCGCTGCCGGGTGCGGAATCCCAGGAAGCCACCCATAGTTCCGATATTCTCACCTTCCCCAACCTGCAAATCCGCATCAACGAACAGTCCGTCTACCACAATGGCATTTCCGTCCCTCTCACTTACCATGAGTTCTTCACGTTACTCTACTTAGCATCCCACCCGTCCTGGGTTCTCTCGAAAGAGCAGATCTACGAAACAGTCTGGAAAGCGGCCCCGGAGCATTGCGGGGCGGCGGTGGCGAATGTGGTGTATTCCCTTAGACGGAAGATCGGAGATGGGTACATAGAAACAGTGGTTGGGAGCGGGTATCGGTTTGTGGGCGCGGGAGAATAAAAACAGAGGCGGTTGCTCCGTGTTGGAGTGGCTGGCCTCTGCTTTTTCAGATTATTCCTGGAATAGCAAGATGATAATGTTTATAGCACGAAATGTCATGGTTGGGTTTCAGTAGAAAAAATTATATATCCGTGTTATACTATTGACGTATTTTTGAACATAACTATTGTATTCGGAGTGTGATTATAATGAAAAAACTTTTAATTACAACAGCAAAAACCCTTTTTTATTTTATTGGGTGGGCATTACTTGCAGGTTTAATTCCCTTGCCGGATGCTGAAAGTCCTGCTATTTGGAGATTTTGGGCAGAACTCATTCCCTTTCTCTGCATTGTAGGAATAAGTCTTTTATTTTGGCTTATTGAAAAGCGGAAAATACAAATTTTTCCCATTTGTCACGTTGCTAAAGATTGTGTTATAGGAATTTTAGGTGGTGCTGTTTGGTTAGGCTTAACTTTTTTAATCATGTTGTTTTTGGGAGTGTTGAAAGTAGAAAGTAGCAATGCCGTCTCCTTGTTATGGCTTTGGATTTTTTCAGTTTTCATTAACACTGTAATGCAGGAACTCCTTGTTCGTGGGTACTTGTACCAGATGATAAAAGTAAATTACAATGTAACTGCTGCAACAATCATATCAAGCGCATTGTTTACATTCATGCATGGCGGAGCCTTTGAAGCTGGAATAATTCCTGTTCTAAATGTGCTTTCTATGAGCCTTTTGATGACAGTTATTTTAGAATATACGCAATCACTTCTCGCACCAATAATAATGCACTTTTTTTGGAATACTGTCGGTGCTATTATTTTAGGCGGAGTATCTCTGGCTGAAGACTATCCTCATGTTCTTACAACTGTATTTAGCGGGAGTGCATTTTTGTCTGGCGGCATTTACAAGATGGAAGGCAGTATCGTTGTACTTTTTTTAAATCTGATTTTAATTGCTGTGTTTATGGTTTTACATACGAAAAAAAGAAAAGCGTAAAACTGTCTATATTATACGGTCGAGTTGTAGAGCAGAGTCGTTTTTTCTTGGCTCTGATTATGTTGTATAGTAGATTCGGTTCTGGCTTATACCTGCAGCATTTAAGCAGCGGTGGCGAATGTGGTGTATTCCCTTAGACGGAAGATCGGAGATGGGTACATAGAAACAGTGGTTGGGAGCGGGTATCGGTTTGTAGGATAGATGATATGGCAGAGACAGTTTTGTATGAACTGTTTCTGTCTT
>NZ_JBQHWS010000073.1:0-17941 GCF_052063845.1 Blautia sp. HCP3S3_D9 | reverse complement strand
GGATCGGTGCAGGTATTTACAGCATGTGGATCCAGACAGACAAGATCGCAGCAGATGCGAAACCGGGACAGTTTGTATCCCTCTATACAAATGATAGATCAAAGATTCTGCCGAGACCGATCAGTCTCTGTGAGATTGACAGGGAGAACGGCAGACTTCATCTGGTATACCGTGTAACCGGAGAGGGAACCGGAACAGACGAATTCTCCAGACTGAAAGCAGGAGACACTATCCCTGTACTCGGACCTCTTGGAAATGGTTTTTCTGTAGAGAAAGCCGAGGGAAAAAATGTATTTCTCATGGGCGGAGGAATCGGTGTTCCTCCGATTCTGGAGCTTGCAAAACAGATGAAATGTGAGAAGAAACAGATCGTAGCCGGATACCGTGACTGTCATACATTTCTGAGAGAGGAATTTGAAGCAGCAGGAATTCTCTACATTGCCACAGAAGACGGCAGTGTGGGAACAAAAGGCAACGTTATGGATGCGATCAGAGAGAATGGCTTAAACGCAGATATCATCTATGCATGCGGTCCGACTCCGATGCTCCGTGCGATCAAGAACTATGCCGAAGAAAACGGAATCGAATGCTATATTTCCCTTGAGGAACGTATGGCATGTGGAATCGGCGCCTGCCTTGCATGTGTGTGCAAGTCCAAAGAGAAAGATGCACACAGCAATGTGCATAACAAGAGAATCTGTAAGGACGGCCCGGTATTTCTTTCTACGGAGGTGGAAATCTGATGGATATGAGAGTAAATATTGCCGGCGTAGAATGGAAAAATCCGGTAACAGTAGCATCCGGAACTTTTGGTTCGGGAGCAGAATTTGCTGATTATGTAGATATTAACAAACTGGGTGCAGTGACAACCAAAGGTGTAGCCAATGTTCCGTGGGCAGGAAATCCAACCCCACGTGTGGCAGAAGTTTATGGCGGTATGATGAACGCCATTGGTCTGCAGAATCCTGGCATTGACCTTTTCTGCGAGAGAGACATTCCGTTTCTGAAACAGTATGACACCAAGATCATTGTAAACGTATGCGGTCATGCACCGGAAGAATATCTGGCAGTCGTAGAACGTCTGGCAGACCAGCCAATCGACATGATGGAAATCAATATCTCCTGTCCTAACGTAAATGCGGGATTTCTTGCATTTGGTCAGGATGCACATCATGTAGAAGAACTCACAGCCCAGATCAAAAAAATCGCAAAGCAGCCGGTGATCATGAAATTAACACCGAATGTTACTGATATTACTGAAATCGCCAAAGGTGCAGAAGCCGGCGGTGCAGATGCGGTGTCCCTGATCAATACCCTGACAGGAATGAAGATTGATATCAACAGAAAAACATTCGCACTTGCAAACAAAACAGGCGGTGTTTCCGGTCCGATCGTAAAACCGATCGCAGTCCGCATGGTATACCAGGTAGCTCAGGCAGTCAATATCCCAATCATCGGAATGGGCGGAATCTCCTGCGCAGAGGATGCCATCGAATTCATCCTTGCAGGTGCCAGTGCAGTATCTGTCGGCACAGCAAACTTCCACAATCCTGCAGTGACACTGGAAGTCATTGATGGAATCGAAGCATACATGAAAAAGAATGGCTTTGAATCTGTTAAAGATATGGTTGGCATTGTAAAATAGAAATTACAGTAGAGACCAGTTCAGATTGGAATATATAGCAGATGATTGCTGTAATTGTTTTATAGAAAATGTGATTGTTTGCTTTGTGACTGGTAATGAAAAAAACAGTAACAGGAAAACAACATTGTTAAGTATAGTAGTTGTAACAGAAAATAATTAAAAATAGTTGCAATAGATACAGGAGGCAGAACATAAGATGGAACAGTATAAACAGGAATTTATTGAATTCATGGTAGACAGCGAAGTACTGAAATTCGGAGAATTCACTCTTAAGAGCGGAAGAAAATCTCCATTCTTCATGAATGCAGGTGGATATGTAACAGGTTCCCAGTTAAAGAAACTTGGCGAATATTACGCACATGCGATCCATGACAAATACGGCGACGACTTTGACGTACTTTTCGGACCTGCATACAAAGGAATCCCGTTAAGCGTTGTAACAGCAATCGCATTCAGCGAATTATACGGAAAAGAAATCCGCTACTGCTCAGACCGTAAAGAAGAGAAAGACCACGGCGCAGACAAGGGAAACTTCCTTGGCAGCAAATTAAAAGACGGTGACCGAGTAGTCATGATCGAGGACGTAACAACATCCGGTAAATCCATGGAAGAAACAGTACCAAAGGTAAAAGGAGCAGCCAATGTAGAAATCGTTGGCCTCATGGTATCCCTCGACCGTATGGAAGTCGGAAAAGGTGGCGTGAAGTGTGCACTTGATGAAGTACATGATCTCTATGGTTTTGAAACAAATGCTATCGTAACCATGCAGGAAGTAATCGAACACCTTTATAACAAAGAATACAAAGGAAAAGTGATCATCGACGATACATTGAAAGCTGCCATTGATGCATATTATGCACAGTATGGTGCAAAATAAAGCAGGAAAAGACGTTAAGTCGTGAAACGAAACAGATATTTGCTTATAAACAGTAACGCAGCGGATAATTTTGTCCGCTTAACCCAAAAACATGTATAAATGTGCTGCGTTCTGCAAAAACAGACAGTATCACATGAGTGAGGATGACTATGAACGAAAAGATTTATAAAACCATGTCTTCCACAGGAGCATGCAGTCTGGCAGTCGGAATCATTGTGCTGACAACGGGAATCGTAACAGGAATTATGATGATCGTAAACGGTGCAAGACTGCTGAAAAAGAAATCAGAAATATTGATATAAAAAGACCGCAGAAACCACATGGAGAAGTTTCCATTTCTCCGTGTGGTTTTTCGGTCAGAAACAGGGGAAAACATTGAAAAAAGAAACAAAACGTATCATACAGACACTGGGAAAAGTTCTGTTTGTTCTCTATGTTCTTGCACTGATCTATTTCCTCTTCTTCTCAGAAGAATACGGAAGAGTTGCAATAGAAGAACGGCAGTACAGATATAATCTGGTTCCGTTTGTTGAGATACGGCGCTTTTGGGTGTACAGAAAGCAGCTTGGATTTTTTGCAGTATTTACCAACCTGTTTGGAAATGTGGCAGGATTTCTGCCTTTTGGCTTTATGCTGCCGGTCATTTCAGAAAGAATGAGAAGCGGATGGATGATCATCTTGTCCGGTTTCGGGCTCAGTGTCACAGTAGAAGTGATCCAACTTATCACGAAAGTGGGATGCTTTGATGTAGATGATATGATCCTGAACACAGCTGGAGCAGCGTTGGGATATCTGCTTTTCTTTATCTGCGATCACCTGAGGAGAAAGATTTATGGCAAGAAGATATAGATATGCATTTGCAAAGAAAAAAGAAGCGCAGAAAGGTAAGCTTTCCACAGGTCTGGCTATAGCGTCGCTGATTTTGTTTGCAGCAGCGATTTTACTGGACTTTTTTCTGAAAGGAAACTTTGGGTATATTGTGGGGGGCATCAGCCTTTTTGCAATGCTTTTATCCATATATGGGTTTGCAATGGGACTGTTGAGTTTTTCAGAAGAGAACAGAACTCACAGAACAAGTATGGTCGGTTCTATTGCAAATGGAATTATTATGATCGGATGGCTTGGGATTTTCCTGATGGGAATTTCCGGCTAGAAAGGAGAAAAGAAATTTGGACGAATGGGTAATGGAACGGTATGAGCTGGCAAAAGAAAGAATCGCTCAGATACCGGAAGAAAAAACAGCAGAAGAACCGTACCGCAGTTTCTTTGCAAAAGAAGCTGTTTTCTTACAGCAAGTAATTGCTGTAATGGATAAAGGAATACAGGGAAAGAGCCTCGAAGAACTTCAGAAGCAAAACCATGAATTATACCAGGATATTCTGCCGGAGAACTATGAGAATTCCTATGGAAATCCTGCATACGCACAGAAAATGCTTGGAGAATACGGCAAAGCATTTACATTTTTATATACAGAACTTCACGGCGTGATTGCCTATGCATTTGAAAAGAAAGCATGGGATCTTACAGTTGTACTGGAACTTTTCCTTGAAATCTATTCTGCATTTTCGCAGGAAGAGATTCCGACCGAGAAACAGGTAAAAGAGATTCTGGTTTCCTATGTAAACGATTACTGTCAGGACATGGTAGAAGAACGGATCAGAGAAGCGATCGATCCGGAAAATAACTTTGTTGTAAAGATCATCATGGAATCTGATTTGAATGATCTGAGCTATCTGTACCAGTCCGGTGAGTATGTGTCAGAGAATGAACTGAAAACAGCAGAATTTCTGAATTCCCTTTCACAGAAAGAAATCGATGAGATGGCACGTACCTACACAGAGGGCTATCGCATGGGATTTATCACAGGAAGAAAAGACATCACTAAGAAAAAGACAGTCAATGTCCGCTATCATCTTGGATTTGAGCGGATGGTAAAGGCTGCTATTCTCCAGTTTGAGGAGATGGGACTTCAGACAGTTATTTACCGTCATGCACTCCATGCAGTAAACAGACGCAATCAGTTCAGAAGTGGATTTACAGGCGGAATCGCAAACCCACAGTTTGACTATGACCACAGACAGGACAGCGCATTATTTATGGATTCTGATTTCGTAAAGCGTAAACTTCGCGCAATGCAGACATCCTATGATGAATATGCAGAACTGGCAGCAGTACATGGCGGTCCTGCAGTGATCGAGACATTTGGCGAGAACCCATTTTCACCGGTAAGCAAACCGGAAAGCTGGACTTTCTCAGAAGCACAGCAGAAGCTTCAGTTGGAACTGGACAATGAATCCAGCCAGATCACAAACCGTTATATCAAAGGTGATGAGAGAAGCTTCACGATCATCGCATATCCGGTGCCGGAGATCGGAGAGAATTTCCCTGAGATCTTCCGCGAGATCGTCAAGATCAACACTCTGGATTATAAAAAATATCAGAAAATTCAGCAGACGATCATTGACACTCTTGATACCTGTGAATGGGTAGAAATCAAGGGAAAAGGAGAGAACGAGACGGATCTGCTCATCCATCTCCACACATTGACAGATCCGGAAAAACAGACAAACTTTGAGAACTGCGTGGCAGATGTAAATATTCCGTTAGGGGAGGTATTTACTTCACCTGTACTTGCAGGAACCGGCGGAATGCTTCATGTTTCCAAAGTATATCTCAATGGTCTGCAGTTCCGTGACCTGAAACTGGTATTTGACTGCGGACAGGTCATTGACTACAGTTGTGCAAACTTCGACACAGAAGAAGAGAACCGCAAGTATATCGAGGACAATATCCTGTTCCATCATCCGAAGCTTGCAATGGGCGAGTTCGCTATCGGAACAAACACAACTGCTTATGTAGCAGCACAGAAATACGATATCGCAGATAAGCTTCCAATTCTCATTGCTGAAAAAATGGGACCGCACTTCGCAGTAGGTGACACCTGCTACAGCTGGGAAGAAGACACTCCGGTCTACAATCCGAATGGAAAAGAAATCATTGCAAGAGATAACGAAATCTCCGAGATGAGAAAAGAAGATGTCAGCCTTGCGTACTTTGGATGCCACACAGATATCACCATCCCATACGACGAACTGGGCAGCATCCGCACTATCGACGATGACGGAGAAATGACTTCCATTATCGAAGACGGTCGATTCGTACTTCAGGGAACTGAGGCGCTGAATGAACCATTTGAGGATTAAGGCAACTAATGTATTCACGAATTGCTCCGCTGCTTTGCAGCTCCCGCAATCTTCGTTCCACTATGGTCGGTGCATAACGTGTGCCACTGGCACACTGCACCTACAAACATTCGGAATCCGCTGATTTACTTCGTAAATCGCTACCTCCTCATGTTTGAAACCCTGGAATACCAAAAATATTTATTAGTCTGTCAAAATATTTCTTTGCCTCAATATTGTTGACAGAAAAAGGGAATCTTAGTAGAATCTACGGTTAGAGAGGGTTTTTGAGAAAATCTTTTCTAACCGTACTTTTTTTATCAATAAAATGAAAAACTAAGTCTCCGGCGGATTCTGAAATTGAGAAATCTGTCAGAGGATACTTGAGAAGAAAAGGAGAATAATCATGGCAAAAGTAGGAATTGTGATGGGCAGCGACTCAGATATGCCGATCATGAGCAAAGCAGCAGACATTCTGGAGAAACTGGGAATTGATTATGAGATGAAGATCATTTCCGCACACAGGGAACCGGATGTCTTTTTTGAATATGCAAAAACAGCAGAAGAAAAAGGCTTTAAAGTAATCATCGCAGGTGCCGGAATGGCAGCTCATCTGCCGGGAATGTGCGCGGCAATCTTCCCGATGCCGGTTATCGGAATTCCTATGCACACAACTTCCCTCGGAGGAAGAGATTCCCTTTATTCCATCGTACAGATGCCGTCCGGAATCCCGGTTGCAACAGTAGCCATCAACGGCGGAGCAAACGCAGGACTTCTGGCAGCCAAGATCCTTGCAACCTCAGATGCAGAACTTCTTGCAAAATTAAAAGCTTACAGCCAGGAATTAAAAGAACAGGTAGAAGCAAAAGACGCAAGATTACAGGAAGTTGGATATAAGAATTACTAAGGTTTGAAAAATAAAAATCAAAAGCACAAGACGGAGGATTATTATGGATTACAAGACCGCTGGAGTAGATATTGAAGCAGGATATAAATCAGTAGAACTGATGAAAGAACATGTAAAGAGAACCATGCGTGAAGAAGTTCTGGGAGGTCTGGGCGGATTTTCCGGAGCATTTTCCCTTGTCAAGATCAAAGACATGGAAGAGCCGGTGCTCTTATCCGGTACAGATGGATGTGGAACCAAAGTAAAACTTGCAATGGTAATGGACAAACATGACACCATCGGCATCGATGCAGTAGCCATGTGTGTAAATGATATCGCATGTGCAGGTGGAGAACCATTATTCTTCCTTGACTATATCGCATGCGGCAAGAACTATCCGGAGAAGATCGCAGCGATCGTAGGCGGCGTAGCAGAGGGATGTGTACAGTCCGATGCAGCCCTGATCGGCGGTGAGACAGCAGAACATCCTGGATTAATGCCAGAAGACGAATACGATCTTGCAGGTTTTGCAGTAGGTGTCTGTGATAAGAAAGACATGATCACTGGCGAAGACCTGAAAGCAGGCGACGTTCTCATCGGTATGGCATCCACAGGCGTTCACAGCAACGGTTTTTCCCTTGTCCGCAAAGTATTTGACATGACAAAAGAATCACTGGATACATACTATGACGAACTTGGAACAACACTTGGCGAAGCACTTCTCGCTCCGACCAGAATCTATGTAAAAGCATTAAAGAGCATCAAAAACGCAGGTGTCCGCGTACACGCATGCAGCCATATCACAGGCGGCGGTTTCTATGAAAACATTCCGCGTATGCTCAAAGATGGTACACGTGCAGTGGTAGAGAAGAACAGCTACCCGGTACTTCCGATCTTCAAACTTCTCGCAGAGAAAGGAAACATTGAAGAACAGATGATGTACAATACCTACAACATGGGTCTTGGAATGATCCTTGCAGTAGATGCAGCAGATGTAGACAAAACAATGGAAGCGATCAAAGCAGCAGGCGATACTCCATATGTAGTAGGACGTATCGAAGATGGTGAAAAAGGAGTGACTTTATGTTAAAAGTCGGCGTACTGGTTTCCGGAGGCGGCACAAACCTGCAGGCTATCCTGGATGCCATTGACAGCGGAAAGATCACAAATGCAGAAGTATCTCTGGTCATCAGCAACAATCCAGGTGCCTATGCACTGGAGAGAGCGAAGAAGCACAATATAGAAGCTGTATGCATTTCCCCGAAACAGTTTGAGAACAGAGAAGAATTTCACAAGGCACTTCTGGCGAAGCTGAAAGAGAGTGGTGTGGATCTGATTGTTCTGGCAGGATTCCTGGTAGCGATCCCGCCGATGATCGTAAAAGCATTTCCAAACAAGATCATCAACATTCACCCATCTCTGATCCCGTCATTCTGCGGTGTAGGCTATTATGGACTTCACGTACATGAGAAAGCACTGGCAAGAGGCGTCCGCGTTACAGGTGCTACTGTACACTTTGTTGATACAGGTACAGACACAGGTCCGATCATCCTGCAGAAGGCAGTTAAGATCAAATCCGACGACACCCCGCAGGTTCTTCAGAGACGTGTCATGGAGAAAGCTGAGTGGAAGATTCTGCCGAAAGCTATCAATCTCATTGCCAACGGTAAAGTAAAAGTGTCAGATGGCAGAGTAGAAATTGAAGAATTCGATGCAGAAGAGTAGAGAGTCTGTAAAATGGAAGCAATCTGCAGGTAATCCTGATATGAGAAGATTACAATTGAGCAGGAAAGAGATTTGTGAATATTCGCTTGAATGTAAACAACAGATGTGTGTTCGTTAAAGAAACAGACTATGTACATAGAAAAGGAGCAAATGAATATGAAAGTCTTAATCGTAGGCAGCGGCGGCAGAGAACATGCCATTGCATGGAGTGTTTCCAAGAGCCCGAAAGTAGATAAAATTTATTGTGCACCAGGCAACGCAGGAATCGCAGAACTGGCAGAATGCGTAGACATCGGTGCTATGGAATTCGAGAAACTTGCTGATTTTGCTCAGGAGAAAGCTATCGATCTTACCATCATCGGTATGGACGACCCTCTGGTGGGCGGAGTAGTAGATGTATTCGAAGCCCGCGGCCTGAAAGTATTCGGACCAAGAAAGAATGCAGCTATTCTCGAGGGATCCAAGGCGTTTTCAAAAGACCTCATGAAGAAATACAACATCCCGACAGCAGCATATGAGAACTTTGATGATCCTGAAAAAGCACTGGAATATCTCCGTACAGAAGCCAAATTTCCAATCGTTCTGAAAGCAGATGGTCTTGCACTTGGCAAAGGTGTACTGATCTGCAAAGACCTGAAAGAAGCAGAAGACGGCGTAAAAGAGATCATGGAAGACAAGAAATTCGGAAATGCTGGAAATACTATGGTCATCGAAGAATTCATGACTGGACGTGAAGTCTCTGTGTTATCTTTTGTAGATGGAAAAACTATCCGTACCATGACTTCTGCACAGGATCACAAACGTGCCCAGGACGGAGATCAGGGATTGAATACAGGCGGAATGGGAACATTCTCCCCAAGCCCGTTCTATACAGAAGAAGTAGATGAGTTCTGTAAGAAATACGTATACCAGCCGACAGTAGACGCAATGGCAGCAGAGGGACGCCCGTTCAAGGGAATCATCTTCTTCGGCCTTATGCTCACACCAGATGGCCCGAAAGTTCTGGAATACAACGCCCGTTTCGGAGATCCTGAAGCACAGGTAGTACTTCCACGAATGAAAAATGACATCATCGAAGTGATGGAAGCCTGTGTAAATGGAACCTTGGATCAGGTAGATCTCCAGTTCGAAGACAATGCAGCAGTATGCGTAGTCCTCGCAAGCGACGGCTACCCTGTAAAATACGAAAAAGGCATTCCAATGTACGGTTTCGAGAACTTCAAAGATAAAGACGGTTACTATTGCTTCCACGCAGGAACCAAATTAAAAGACGGTCAGATCGTTACCAACGGTGGCCGTGTCCTTGGAATCACTGCTACAGGCAAAGACCTGAAAGAAGCAAGAAAGAACGCTTATGAAGCCACAGAGTGGATTACATTTGCAAACAAATATATGCGTCACGATATTGGTAAAGCAATTGACGAAGCTTAATGACTACGATGTATAGAGAATTGAGAAACATAGGAATTCGAAATCTGTAAAGAGTAAAAAATATAGGGTCAGAAGACAGAAAATGTGGTAATATATCTGCAAGTCTGTTTTCTGATTCTTTTTATATAGAAAAGGTTATAAGAGATTTCCTGTTATATTGAGAATAGGTTTTCTGGTCTGAATTTTTGTGGTAAATATTAATGCATAAATAATACCGTCGATTTCCTTTACTTTTCATGCAATCTGTTATAAAATAAAAGCAGTGCTGTAAAGAAACACAGCAGGGAGAATTATATGAATAAAGACAAACAGAATGAAATTCAGGTGACGACAGACATGGTGCGCCAGTTTCTCCGTGAGAACGAAGATCCCGGCTACCGGGAGTTTCACAGTAGTCTTTTACCTGGCGTAGATAATGTTATGGGAGTCCGGCTTCCTGTGCTGCGAAAATTTGCAAAGCAGCTTTCTACTATGAACTGGGAGAAATGGTTTACTCAGGCAGATGACCAGTGGTATGAAGAAACAATGCTCCGCGGACTGGTAGTTGCCTATGCAAAGATGGAATGCGGGCAGCGTCTGGAATATGTGAAGAAGTTTGTACCGGATATTAACAGTTGGGGCGTATGTGACTGTTTTTGCAGTACACTGAAAGATGCAGATAAATATCCGAAAGAATACTGGGACTTTATCGAACCATATCTGACTTCCGACAGAGAGTATGAGGCGAGATTTGCGGCAGTCATGCTTCTGGGACATTTTGTGAAGCGCGAGTATCTGGAAGAGAGCATCCACCGCCTGGAACGGATCACCCAGCCGGACTATTACACGAAGATGGCAGTAGCCTGGGCCGTATCCGTATATTTTGCAGCATTTCCCAATGAGATGCTGGCATATTTACAGGGCAGTCACAAACTGGATGAATTTACATATAAGAAATCATTACAGAAGATCACAGAATCTTATCGTGTTGATAAGGAAATGAAGAAGATCATAAAAGAAATGAGACAGAGAGGATAAAATAATGGGAATCAGCAAAGAAGAAGCAATCAAAGAATTACAGACGAGAGAGGAAGTGTTTGTAGCATATTCACAGGCTACCAAGCTTCCATATGTGAAATGTGATGAAGAAACATTTAATGACCAGGCATGGATCTTTTCTACAGAAGAAGGAATCAAGGCATTTGGCAAGAAAATGGTAGAGAATAAAGTTCTTCTCATGGGTATGAAATTTACTAAGAAAGATTATCCGAGATTATACGGTACATTCTATGCAATCGGCGTAAACACAGTTGTATGGGTAGACGGTGAAGACCAGATCGAGGTCGATCTTCCGGAAATCGCAAAACAGGCAGACATGAGCCAGATTGAGCCGGCTAAAAGACCACTTCTTAATCCGACGCTGGAGCTGTCCGGTATTTACTTTATGCAGGAGCTTCGCCGTCCGGTAGAGAAAGACCAGCATGGAAATCTCCGCGAGCTGGAAGAAGAGCTGATCGTAAACTTAAGAAAATCTGAGTTCCTGATCGCTATGAACGTAGATCCGGAGGATCCAAAGAAGATTAATATTCCATACCTGAAGAATAAGAAAGAAGAAATCCTTCAGCCTGTATTTACAGATGTAATGGAACTTGAGAAATTCACAAAAGGCCAGAAACTCCGTATTGCAAAAGTACCATTTGCGAAACTTCCGGAACTGATGATCGAAAAGGCAATGGCTTACGCAGTCAACCCGTTAGGATTTAACCTTGTGCTCAACAGAGAGCAGATTAACAAAATCATCGGATTGAAATAATTTGGACGGATCAGGTAAGTCACTGTTTTCAATTACGAAAAGCAATAAGCAGTGGATGGGAATTGTTGATACGAAAAAATGCAGCTGATCTGAACAGGTAAGTAGAATATACAGGGTGCATACCGTGAACGATGTGAGAATTCATGGTATGCACCTTTTTTGTCAGGACAAAACGGTTGTTTCATTGGTATATTTCACAATCTTAAGTTATGATGATTGTCAAGTGGGTTCTGGTTGCAAAAAATGTTGGTTCGTGCTAGGATATGTGTAACACAAAAAAGGAGAAACCCCGTATGATGATTGAAATAGATTTTAGCAGTGATGAGGCCATCTACATCCAGCTGACCAACCAGATCATCATGGGAATTGCCACATCAAGACTGCAGGAGGGCGACACCTTACCCTCAGTGAGACAGCTTGCAGACACAGTAGGAATAAATATGCACACAGTGAACAAGGCATATTCCCTGCTGCGGCAGGAGGGATTTGTCACCATTGACCGCAGACGTGGAGCAGTGATTTCCATTGATGTAAATAAACGAAAAGCGCTGGAAGAACTGAAACAGAATCTCATGGTAGCTCTTGCGAAAGGATGTTGTAAGAGTGTGACCAGAGAAGAAGTACACCAGCTGATTGACGAGATTTTTGACGATTATAATAAAGACAGATAGGAGACGACATGGAGAGACAATTTACCAGACAGGCAGAGAATGCCCTCAAACTGGCAAAGACGACAGCGAAGTCTTGTGGACACGGCTATATCGGAACAGAGCATCTTCTGGCCGGTCTTTTGAAAGAGCCGGAAGGCACTGCGGGAAAAGTCCTGCAGGAATTTAATGTAGAAGAAGAGAAACTCATGGAACTGATCAACGATCTGATCGCCCCATCTCAGGGCAGCACTGCAGTGGAGGAACCAAAGGATCCGCAGTACAGTCCGAGATCAAGAAGAATCCTTGAGCAGGCACAGGAGGATGCAGAGAGCATGGAATGCCTCTGCGGAACAGAGCATCTGTTACTTGCACTTCTGAAAGAACCAGAATGTGTAGCCACCAGACTGCTGTTTACAATGGGAGTAAATATCCAGAAACTTTTTGCAGCAATCCTGACAGCAATGGGGTTTGACAATGACACGATTGCAGAAGAATTTCAGTACGCAAAGAATGCAAAGAATAAAAGAACAACAAGCACCCCGACTTTGGACCAGTACAGCCGTGATCTGACACAGCTTGCAGCCGAGGGAAAGCTTGACCCTGTAGTGGGACGTGAGAAAGAGATTACCCGACTGATCCAGATTCTGAGCAGACGAACTAAGAACAACCCGTGCCTGGTAGGTGAACCAGGTGTTGGTAAGACTGCAATCGTAGAGGGACTTGCCCAGCGTATCGTTATGGGAATGGTTCCGGATACAGTGAAAGAGAAGCGCCTTGTTGTTCTGGATCTTTCCGGCATGGTTGCAGGAAGCAAGTACAGGGGTGAATTTGAGGAACGTATCAAGAATGTGATCCAGGAAGTAAAAGAACATCAGGGAATCCTGCTGTTCATTGATGAGATTCATACTATTATCGGTGCCGGCGGTGCGGAAGGTGCACTGGATGCATCCAATATCCTGAAGCCATCTCTGTCCAGAGGCGAGATCCAGCTGATCGGAGCCACCACTCTGGAAGAGTACCGCAAACATATTGAGAAAGACGCAGCACTGGAACGCAGATTCCAGCCTGTAACAGTGGAAGAACCGTCAGCAGAAGAGACTATCGAGATCCTTAAAGGACTCCGTCCATACTATGAGAAACACCACGGCGTAAAGATTGAAGATGAAGCTCTTGAGGCAGCAGTAAAAATGTCCCAGAGATACATCAATGACCGTTTCCTTCCGGATAAAGCGATTGACATTATTGACGAATCCGCATCCAAGATCCAGCTTGCAGGCTACCAGTCCACACCGGAAATGGAAGCATATGAACTGGAACTGAATGAACTCCGCGAGGAGAAAGAACAGGCAGTCAAGACTGCGGATATTGAACGTGCCCGAAAAGCACAGGCCCGTCAGACAGAAGTAGAAGCCGAGATAGAGAAAATCCGCATCAAGACAGAGCGCAGAAACAAGAGAAAGAAACTGGTTGTAAATGAAGCTGCTGTCGCAGAAACGATTTCCGACTGGACCAAGATCCCACTGCAGAAACTGACAGAGGGAGAAACAAAACGTCTTGCACGTCTGGAGAAAGAACTCCACAAACGTGTGATCGGACAGGATGAAGCAGTGAAAGCTGTTGCACAGGCAGTCAAACGAGGAAGAGTTGGACTTAAAGATCCGAACCGTCCGATTGGCTCCTTCCTTTTCCTTGGCCCGACAGGTGTCGGAAAGACAGAACTTTCCAAAGCCCTTGCAGAAGCAGTATTTGGCAGTGAACAGGCAATGATCCGTGTAGATATGTCTGAATATATGGAGAAACACAGTGTCTCCAAACTGATCGGATCTCCTCCTGGATATGTAGGCTATGAAGAAGGCGGTCAGCTCAGCGAGAAAGTCCGCAGAAATCCATACAGTGTCCTGCTTTTTGATGAGATTGAGAAAGCACATCCGGATGTATTTAACATTCTTTTGCAGGTACTGGACGATGGCCATATCACAGACGCTCAGGGCAGAAAAGTAGACTTTAAGCAGACTATCATTATCATGACCTCCAACGCAGGTGCCCAGGCAATCATGGAACCGAAACGTCTTGGATTTATGTCAAATAATGATGAGAAGAAAGACTACGAGCGGATGAAAGGCGGCGTAATGGAAGAAGTACGTCGTATCTTCAAACCGGAGTTCCTCAATCGAATAGATGATATCATGGTATTCCATGTACTGAATAAAGAAGATATCCGTAAGATCGTCACTCTGCTTCTTAAAACTCTTGAGAAACGCTGCGCAGAACAGATGGATATCCATCTCACAGTAACAAACGCAGTAAAAGACAACATTGCAGAAAAAGGCTCCGACAACAAATACGGTGCGCGCCCACTGCGTCGTGCAATCCAGAGCAGGATTGAAGATGCACTTGCAAATGAAATTCTGGAAGGCAAAGTCAAACGAGGAGATCATGTACAGGTAAAACTGCACAAGAATGAGATCATATTTGAGGTGAAAGATCAGTAGTACGGTACCTGCGCATCACTGTTTTGCAACGCCCACAATCTTTGCATCACTACGATTAATGCAAAATGTGTGCTGCCGGTATACTGTATTTACAAATATTTGAAATCCTTACCATGCAGGCATGTACGGATCTTGAACTTTAAACTATGAGTATTTATAATTGTGAAATTATTATAAAAAAGCGAGAGAGATACTGGTCAAAAAGAGCTATTTATTATATAATAACGGCATAAAATGTCGGAAAAATTTATAAACGCCGGTGTGTAATTCCGGTGGACGGCAAACAAAAGAGTCTTAGGAGGACATAGGGAAATGGCAGTAGTAAAAGAATTAATCCGCACAGAAGAGAATGGAGCAATCAGCTTTGGTGATTATGAGCTTGCACAGAAGTCTAAATTATCAGACTATCAGCATCAGGGCGATATGTATAAAGTGAAAACTTTCAAGGAGATTACCAAGCTCGAGAGAAACGGAATGTTCGTTTACGAATCAGTTCCGGGAACTGCAGTATTTAATCTTACACAGAGTGAAGCACAGATGGACTTCCATGTAGAAGGACCAGAAGACGCTCAGATTACAGTTGAGATGGAACCAGACACAGAATACGAAGTATTTATCGAGCAGGCAAGCACAGGCAAGATGAAAACAAACCTGGGCGGCAAGCTCTCCTTTAGTGTGGAACTTGGCAATGCTGCAAGAGTAGAAGTAAAGATTGTAAAATGCTAAAAAATAAAAAGACTGTATATTTTTGCCAGGAGTGCGGATATGAATCTGCGAAATGGATGGGACAGTGCCCGGGATGCAAGTCCTGGAATACTTTTGTGGAGGAAACAGTTTCCACTAAGAAATCCTTATCCTCTGGCATAACGAAATCATCAGAGAAAAGACAGGAGCCGGTGATCCTTAAGGACATCAGCCTGTCTGAAGATGAACGACAGACAACTAAAATTGGCGAACTTGACAGGGTGCTGGGCGGCGGTATCGTCCCCGGCTCCCTTGTTTTAGTAGGAGGGGATCCGGGAATTGGAAAGTCTACTTTGCTTCTGCAGGTGTGCAGAAATCTGTCAGAGAAAGAGGTTTCTGTTCTCTATATTTCCGGTGAGGAGTCTCTGCGTCAGATTAAACTGAGAGCCAACCGTATCGGGCAGTTCAATGATAAGATGCAGCTTTTATGCGAGACAAATCTGGAAGTGATCCGAGAGGTGATCGAACGCAAGAAACCAGATGTGGTAGTGATCGACTCTATTCAGACGATGTTCCATGAAGATGTAAGCTCTGCACCGGGAAGCGTTTCTCAGGTAAGAGAATCCACCAATATCTTGATGCAGATCGCCAAGGGAATGGGTGTATCCATTTTTATCGTAGGTCATGTGACGAAAGAGGGAAATGTGGCAGGGCCGAGAGTTTTGGAGCATATGGTAGATACCGTGCTTTACTTCGAGGGTGATCGACATGCTTCTTATCGTATTCTGCGTGCAGTGAAGAATCGTTTTGGATCTACCAATGAGATTGGTGTGTTTGAGATGTGCAACACGGGACTGGAAGAGGTGAAAAATCCGTCTGAGTTCCTGCTGAATGGCAGACCGGAGGATGCATCAGGATCAGTTGTGGCATGTTCTATGGAAGGAACCCGCCCGATTCTGGTAGAAATCCAGGCACTGGTATGTCAGAGTAATTTTGGCATTCCGAGACGTACTGCAGTAGGAACGGATTTTAACAGAGTGAACCTTCTTATGGCTGTGCTGGAGAAGAAAGTAGGGATTCATTTGGCTGCATCAGACGCTTACGTGAATATTGCGGGTGGAATGAAGATGACAGAACCTGCCATTGACCTGGGAATCTGCCTGGCAATTGTATCCAGTGCGAAGGACATTGTAATCCCGGATAATGTGATGGTATTTGGCGAGATAGGTCTGAGCGGCGAGATCCGTGCAGTTAGCATGGCAGGACAGCGTGTACAGGAAGCAAAGAAACTGGGATTTGAGACAGTGATGCTTCCAGAGGTATGCAGGTCTTCTGTTGGTAATGTAGAAGGGATTAATCTGGTTTATGTGTCACAGATCCGTGATGCGATCAGTTATATTATGAGAAAATAAATTTGAAGAACTATATGGATAATTTTGGGCGGATATTTATATGAAGCAGAAATTATCCATATATACTGTAAGGGCTTTACTTTAGATATGTGGAGCGTTACCATAAATATAGTATGAGGAGAAAGAGTTATGGCAGGTGGGATTGATACAGTGATTTTTGATATGGATGGTGTAATCTTTGACTCTGAGACACTTGTATTGAGTTCATGGAAGGAAGTGGCAGATCGTCACAGCATTAAAAATGTTGAAGCGGCATGTCATGAGTGTCTGGGGACAAACAGTGTTGTAAGTAAAAAGATTTTTCTGAGACACTATGGTCAGGAGTTTCCGTATGATAAGTATAAAGCAGAGATGGCAGAAGTGTTTTTTAGTCATGCTTCAGACGGAAGACTGGCCAAGAAACCGGGAGTTGAGGAATTGCTGAAATATCTGAAAGAAAATGGATTCAAAGTCGGACTTGCCAGTTCTACACAGGAGGCAACAGTGCGCAGACAGATTTCGGAAGGGGGATTGCTGAACTATTTTGACCAGATCATTGGTGGAGACATGGTTAAACGCAGCAAACCAGAGCCGGATATCTTTCTGGAAGCATGCAGACGCCTGAATTCAGAACCAGAGAAATGCTATGTAATAGAAGATTCTTATAATGGAGTCAGAGCTGCGCATGCTGCCGGAATGCACCCGATCATGGTGCCAGACCTGATGGAACCGACGGATGAGATGCGAGGACTTGCGGAAAATATTTTTGAGTCACTTTATGATGTTATAAAATACTTGAAATAAAAAAGTTTGTCAAATTATGAAATTAACTGTTGACATTAGTCATCTCTGGTGTTATATTAGTTGAGCTGTCGGAAATAATTGTTTCTTAGATAGAGACAATTTAAATAGATTTCTGAAAGAAAAAAAGAAATTTAAAAAAGTGCTTGACAATTTAAAGCAAACGTGTTAAAGTAATCAAGTTGCTTGAACAAAGCCGACAATCACAGATCAGAAGAACAGTTCGGAAATCCGGAAGAGTTCGAAAAACTTTGAAAAAAACTTGAAAAAAGTGCTTGACAAAGAAAAAGAGATGTGATAAAGTAAACAAGCTGTCGCAAGACAGACAACCTTGATAACTAAACAGTGAAACACATACGATTCTCGAAAATTCTTTACATTTTTA
>NZ_JBQHWS010000072.1:0-18635 GCF_052063845.1 Blautia sp. HCP3S3_D9 | reverse complement strand
ACTTTGTGGGATATTTCACCTGAATTCAGTTGCCGTAGCCCGCTACGGCGCCCTCATCCGGGCAAAATATCCCACAAATTGTGACGCACATCTTGCAGAAAGCCTTTTTCAGACACGCTCTAGTGTGCCAAATCCTGCAGAAGTTTGATATACTGTATGCAGAAATGACAGATATTGAATAAGTGTCACATTTTTTTACTGTCCGATTTATTGTATGGTATGTTCCGGCATGCTCCGATATGTTTTGGAGCATGCCGGAAAATTTTATGAAAATTGCAAAAAAATCCAGGAAAAAAAAGACAGCATTTTAAACGCTATGGAAAAAATGTAATTTTTGAAAAACAATTATTGTAATAATCTCCCGGACGTGACATAATAAGAATGGAAAAGTAAAAGGCAGGTTAAATTCTGATTAGAAACAGGTAAAATAACCTGCTTACATTATGCGCCGATTTTCTGAGATGAGGTGGAAAATCAGGCAGACGACAAAGGAGAAAATGATGGAAATTTTTTCAATGATATTGTCATTACTGAGCGGAGTAGCGTTATTCCTGTTTGGTATGTCATTGATGGGCGACGGTCTGAAAATGGTTGCCGGAAATAAGCTGGAAGCTTTCCTGTATCGAATGACAAACACACCGCTGAAAGGAGTTGCACTTGGAACTGCAGTTACCAGTGTAATTCAGTCTTCTTCTGCGACAACCGTAATGGTTATCGGTTTCGTTAACTCTGGTATGATGAAACTGAAACAGGCAATCGGTATTATCATGGGAGCTAATATCGGAACCAGTATTACCGGATGGATTCTCTGTCTTTCTTATATTGAAGGAAAGAATGGAATTGCCAAGATTTTATCCACTGCAACAATCTCAGCAGTAGTAGCAATCATCGGTATTATCCTTCGTATGGCATGTAAGCGTTCCGTGCATAAAAACATCGGTAATATTATGCTTGGTTTTGCAATCCTGATGACAGGTATGCAGACAATGAGTGGCGCTGTTTCACCGCTGAAAGACAGCCCGACCTTTACAAACATGCTGACCATGTTTTCCAATCCGCTGATTGGTATTCTGGTAGGTATCGCATTTACAGCAGTGCTTCAGAGTGCATCTGCAACAGTCGGTGTGTTGCAGGCGTTATCTGTAACAGGTATCCTGACATTCTCCAGTGCATTCCCGATCGTTCTTGGTATCGGTGTAGGTGCTGCATGTCCGGTTCTGATCTCAGCAATCGGTGCGAATAAGAATGGTAAACGTACAGCACTTGTTTATCTGATCAATGACCTGTTTGGTCTGATCCTCTGGTCTGTGATCTTCTATACTGTAAATGCTGTCGTACATTTTGGATTTATGGATATGATCATGTCACCGATTGCAATTGCTTTACTGAATACAGTATTCCGTGTAGCAACAGTATGTGTTCTTTTCCCGTTCATACCGAAGATTGAACAGCTGGTATGTTGGCTTGTAAAAGACAGTGCAGAGGAACTGGAAGATGAAGCAGACTTTGATCTTCTGGAAGAACGTCTTCTGAACTATCCTGCACTTGCAATCGGACAGTGTCACCGTGTCATGAGCGGTATGGCAAAGAAGCTTCGTAAGAATGTTAACCGTGCAATGAACCTTCTGAACGAATATCAGCAGGATAAATTTGACAAGGTACAGAGAAAAGAGAACCTGATTGATAAATATGAGAGCCGTCTTGGTGACTATCTGATGAAGCTGACAAAGCATGAGATGAACAGTGCCCAGACAAAGCAGGCTTCCCTTTATCTTCATACCATCAATGACTTCGAGAGAATCGGTGACCATGCATCCTACATTGCCTATATGTCCAGCGAAATGCATGATAATCACACCAATTTCTCACAGGAAGCCTGGGATGAGCTGAATGTAGTAATGGAAGCAGTTCGTGAGGAAATCAATCTTACCTGCCGTGCATTCCTCAATGATGACAAGGAAATGGCACAGAGAGTTGCGCCTCTGGGAATGGTCATTACTTCTCTGTGCAATGAACTGAAGATGCATCATGTAGAGCGTCTCAGCAAGGGTGACTGCGGACTGGAAGAAGGAACTGTATATACAGATATTCTGAACAGCTTTAACCGTATCGCAGCACATTGTTCAAGTGCAATGGTAGCTCTCTTAAAGAGTTCAGATGAGAATCCGGATATGCATATCCATGATTCCAAGATTTATCCGGTTGACAGTACTGAGTATCATACATACTTCAATGACTATCGCGAGAAGTATGAGATCGTGAAGAACGAAGAACACATGCGAAGCATGGAACCGGAAGAAGTGGAATAATACTTTTATACTACAAAGCAGTAAATGTATATGATATAATGACAGCAGATGATCTGGAAACGGATGTCTGCTGTTTTTTGTTACAGTCACTGGGCATATAGACTGTGAGCGATTTTTTAAACGCGCTCGGGAGTGTATGTCTGAAGAGGCAGCAGGCAGAGTCATTTTTGTAAATCAAATATATTTATTCAGGCGGAGATTCTTCCTGTAGCCTGGATTAGCCATTGCAGGAAGGAAATTGTGCAAACATAACACCCAAAAGGAGGAAGCAATTATGTTATTCGACAGCAGAACAGTCTATCTCGGTGCATCCCGAGATAAATATGAGCAGTATTGTAAAGCCTTAGATTCAGAGAAAATCAAATACAAAACAAAGAGAGTCAACCACGAAGAAAAAATGACAGCCCCGGGCAGGGGAATCGTCCGCAGCATGGGTGGGAACTTTGGAACAGATAAAACATTGTATGAAATCATGGTCGGAGAGAAAGATTACGACAGTGCAATGGGGATTCTGACAACATTGAAGTAGACTGAGTTTATCTTGAAGAGCAATCAAGGAAAAAGCCATTTAGGATGACTTAAATCAAGAAAAATAAGCATGCGGTCAATGCGAGAAACTCTTTTGGCTGACCTAAATCAAGAAAAATAAGTATGCGGTCAACGCAAGAAATCATTCAGGCTGACCTAAATTAAGAAAAATAAATATACGGTCAATGTAAGAAACAATTCGGAATGACTTAAAATAGGAAAAGTAAGATTACAGTCAGCATAAAGTGTCAGTTCTACCAGCAGTAGGGTGATTTTTCTTATTTATATAATTGAAGAAGAAAGTACGCAAAAAAGTGTGCAAGATAGTAAGTCCTTTGTAATTGCAGAGCGCAATGTACAGAGGACTTACCTGATTCAGGTCAAGCGGATAAAATATCCGATGTGCTGTTTGCTCATAAGCGAATAACGGTTCCACAGTTTCGGTTAAACTGCCTGAATAAATTTCTCTACATAATGCAGAGCCGCTCCGATTGCCGGTGTATATTGTCCGTTGGTACCGACCAGAATCTGTGTTTTATCCAGTATGAATGGTGCGGCTGTATGGAGATGTTCTATCAGATATTCAATATCTTCCTCTGTAAAATAAGGTGCCAGATATCCGCTGAGGATGATCGGTGCATCAATAACAAGGTTAAGATTCTTCATGGCAAATGCCAGATGGTTTAAAAAATCTTTCCAGATATGTATGATCTGGGGAGATTTTTTTTCGCGCAGAAGAGGGAAAAATTCTTTGGCAGGCATGCCTGCAGCCTGTTCCAGTGCATTGGCAGAGCAGTAGGTTTCCAGGCAGCCGCGGCTGCCGCAGTAGCAAAGCGGACCATCGGGATTAATGCACATATGTTCAAGAGTTCCGCTGTGCATAGAGATTCCCTGATGAATTTGATGATTGGTAATGATGCCGCCGCCCAGATTTCGGTTCAGCAGGATGATAACAGCACTGTCAAGCTCCGGATGATTCCATAATTCAAGGAACGCAGCTGATTTCGAATCATGTTCCAGATAACAGGGATAAGGAAGATATCTGGAAAAATCATCCAGTTTCATGCCAGTGTTATTCATGATATCTCCATATAGTACAGTGGTATGATCCGGGGATGTGATACCCTGTGTAGCAATGGAGATGCCAAGAACTTTGTCATTGTCATACTGGCGCGATGAGATGAATTCCTTTACTGCGTCAGTAACCTGTTTATAGTAATCTGGTGTGTTGGAATATGGAAGCGGAATGGTGTCTGTATAGAAAGCATTTCCATACAGATCTACAGCAGTAATATGAAACATCCCTTTTAAAATACCGATACCAATGGAAATTTTAAAATCTGATACAATCTGAAGGGCGTTTGCCTTTCTTCCGCCAGTGGATTCAAAGAAACCATTTTTTTCAATAAGACCTTCCTGCTCCAGAAGATTCAGATTCTGGCTGACAGTGGATAAACCCATCTGCAGTTCTTGAACGATCTGCTGCTTGGAGGTCGTTTTTTTTCTGTAAATGTACTGGTAAACCTTTGATTTATTTATTTTCTTGAGACTAATGTTGGTCAATCCCTTTTCACTCATAATATTCTCCTGATTATGTTATAAGATAATGTTAAGCTTCAGATTTATTGTAGCATACAACGAAAAAAAAACAATAAAAACATCCAGTGCGATTGTTGGAAGAATGAACTTGTCAATACCTATAGTAAAAATAAACAAAAATGTTATTTGAAAATTAGAATTTCTGTCAATGGATTTTTTAAATGAAAAGATATATGCTCAACTTACAGTTAATATATAAACGTAAGTAAAAAACATAACAACAAACAATAAGTATCGCAATAAGACTAACAAGGAGGATATAACATGAAATTATCAATCAATGGAATCAAGGAACAGGAAGCATGGAAAAAGGTGGGGATCGCTCTTCCGGGTTATGATGTAGAGGCTGCATCTGAGAAAGCAAAGGAGAATCCGGTATGGGTTCACTTTGGTATCGGAAATATTTTCCGCGTATTTATCGGCGGAATTGCAGATGGTCTTCTGGAAGAGGGAGTTCTGGATCGAGGGATTACCTGTGTGGAAGCTTTTGATTATGATGTAGCAGACAAGATTTATGATCCATATGAAAATCTTGGATTAAGCGTGATTCTGCATGGGGATGGAACCCGTGAGTATAAAGTAGTCGGAGCTTTTGCAGAAGCAGTGAAGGCACAGTCTTCTAATGCAGCACAGTGGAAACGCCTGAAAGAAATCTTCACAAGCAAGTCCCTGCAGATGGTTTCCTTTACAATTACAGAGAAAGGTTATGCATTACAGAAAGCTGACGGAACATGGTTCCCGTTTGTAGAGGCAGATATCAAGAATGGTCCGGACAAAGCGGCTGGTGCCATGGCAGTTCTGGTTGCAATGCTTTATGAAAGATATAAAGCCGGCAAATATCCCATCGCACTGGTTTCCATGGATAACTGCTCACAGAACGGTGCAAAGCTTCGTGAGTCAGTACTGACAATGACAGAAGAGTGGAAGAAAGCAGGATTTGTTGATGAGGAATTTGTAAACTATGTAAGCGATGAGAAAGTAGTTGCTTTCCCATGGACAATGATCGATAAGATCACACCTCGTCCAAGCGAGCAGATTGCAGCAGATCTTGAAAAGCTGGGTGTTGAGAACATGCAGCCGGTGATCACAGGGAAGAAGACATATATTGCACCATTTGTCAATGCTGAGAAACCGCAGTATCTGGTAATAGAGGACAGCTTCCCTAACGGACGTCCGGCTCTGGAAAAAGGTTTCGGCGTATATATGGCAGACAGAAATACAGTTAACCTTTCTGAACGTATGAAAGTAACAGTATGTCTGAATCCGGTTCATTCTGCTACAGGTCCGCTGGGAGTAGTTCTTGGATATGATCTGTTTGCGCATATGCTTAATACAAATGAAGATATGATGAAAATGGCACGTATGATTGCTTATGATGAAGGTCTTCCGGTAGTTGCTGACCCTGGAATCCTTTCTCCTCAGGCATTTGTTGATGAGCTTTTTAACGATCGTTTTCCAAATGAATATCTGGGAGACACAAACCTTCGTCTGGCAGTAGATGTATCTCAGATGGTTGGCATCCGTTTCGGCGAAACAATCAAAGCATATGTAAAGAAATTCGGAGATGCTTCCAGACTGACAGCTATTCCTCTGGGAATTGCTGGATGGCTCAGATATATGCTTGGTGTAGATGATGAAGGAAATAAATTTGAACTTGCACCGGATCCAATGAATGAGGAATTGCAGGAACAGTTTAAGGATATTATTGTAGGCAAACCTGAAACATTCAAAGATCAGTTAAAATCAATTCTTTCCAATGAGCGTCTGTTTTTCACTGACCTTTACAAAGACGGTGTGGGAGAGAAGGTTGAGGATATGTTCCGTGAAATGATCGCAGGACCTGGTGCTGTAAGAGCAACAATACATAAATATGTTGGATGATTTTCATCAGATGGATATTATAACTGACTTTCAGGAGGAAAATGAATTTAAAAGAACAGTTTAATGGAATTCAGCATATTGGAATTCCAACCAACGATATTGTTCATTTTCTTCCCTTCTGGGAAAACGGGGTAAAGTTCTTTACAATTGAGGGACCGAATAAAGAGAAGGTTGAGTTCAGCCAGTACTTATAAAGTCAGGCGGTTAAATTCAGCGAGAAAAAGCATCTGTTAAAGCAGGTGCTTTTTGTTTTCAATATTTTATTGAGAAAAGGCTGAGAAAAGTTTAAAATTAAGAGATAATAAAAAATAAACGAAAGGAGTTTTTATCATGAGTAAACGAACAGAGAGAATGAGTCGGAGTGTAGCAGAGAGACTTAACCGCAAAGATACAGTGATCAGACAGAATAATGTAGAACTCGAGGAGCTAAGGAGTCAGTATGAGAATCTGGATATCTGTGAGGAGGATAAGCAGGTGATTGACGATTATATTGCCTGTAAAGATGCCAGAGCTGACAGGATGGCAGAGAAGCTCTATGAAAAGGGAAGAAAAGATGTGAAGAGATGTATCCGCATCCGAAAACTGATCCGCAGATGCATAATTCTGTCTGCCATTGTTACGGTGGTACTGGTTCAGTATAATAAGAATGAGAAGCTGAGAGAAAGTCTGGAAGAGCTGCTGAAAATGTTCCGGGATGGAACTGTAAATGAATCAGAGGAAGATTTTTAAAATGTTTTACCAAATTCGGTTACGGTAGAATGAATGTGCTTATGTATCAGTTGGAAGGAATAAGCAATATAAATAATGCAGACAAAAAATGTATTTTCGGAATTTTTTTACAAAAGCAAATACAAGGAAGACTCCGAGAGTGCATAAACAAAAGGAGTAAAACAGCATGGAAACACAAAGATACTCAATCCTGTATAGCAGTAAAACAGGAAATACAAAGAAGCTTGCAGATAAAATCAGGGAGGTACTGTCTGAGGAAAATTGTGACTATTTTGTAACAGAAGGGGAAAAGGCTCTCTCATCCGACATATTATACATTGGATTCTGGACAGATATAGGGAATGCAGATCCTGTAACACTTGAACTGTTAAAGAGTCTGAAAAACAAGAAAATTTTTCTGTTTGGAACAGCAGGCTTCGGAGGCAGTGAAGCTTATTTTCAGCAGGTTCTTGGGAAAGTTAAGGAATCTGTGGATGAGAGTAATACAGTGATCGGGGAATTTATGTGTCAGGGGAAAATGCCCCAGTCAGTCAGGGACAGATACGTAAAGATGAAAGAGAAGCCGGATCATGCACCGAATCTGGATGAACTGATCCAGAACTTTGACAGGGCATTATCTCATCCTGACAATGAGGACCTAGACAGACTTGGCAGAATAATCAGGAGAAACCTGGAAAAATAATAAAGTCTTGACTAACAGAGAGAACTGCGGATGTCAGCGATGCTGTTACACCTGAAAAAGAGCAGGCAGCAGAGAAACTTTCCCGGTTACTGGGACATGTGGTAGAAGTTGTACCTGCAGTAGAAGCTGATAATTTTGTAAAAGATAAAGCAGCGGCTGCACCTCTTCTGAAGCCGTTTACACCGGATCACATTGTATACTGCGGACCATATCCGTTATTTGTAGAAAATATTGATCAGTCAAAAGCAGCGCTGGATGCATTTATGGCAGAGAATGACAAAGAGCCAAGACTGATCCTGGTACAGGGAGTTGGTGCCTTTATCATGGAAGATGATAAGGGAAAAGCTGCAAAAGCACAGCTTCTTGTAAAAGATGCCATCAAGCTTGCAGTATATGCAGAAAGCTTTGGAGGCCCGCTTCACATGACAGATGATATTACATACTTTATCACACATTGGGAAGCAGAAGCATATCGCAGTAAGAAATAATATAAGAAATAACATAATAAATAACATAATAAATAACATAATAAGGGGCTGTCGTTTTTTGACAGCCCCATTTTGTTGGTTTAAACACTATATTTTTAAAGGAAAAGGTTTATTTTCAGCAAATCTTATTTCGTTTCTTTTTTCTCTTTGGCTTTCCTGGATTCAGGAACATTTCCCTCTCCATAGTAAGCTTTCAGATAGATTTCTTTCAGCTCAGACATTAATGGATATCTCGGGTTGGCACCGGTACACTGGTCGTTGAATGCCTGTTCGGTCATTTCGTCCAGAGTTTCAAGGAAGTACTTCTCGTCTACGCCGTATTCTTTGATCGTATGTTTGATCTCGATAGTATCCATCAGTTCCTGCAGTTTCTGGAGAAGCTTCTCAAATACTTCTCTGTCGTTCTTGCCTGTCAGACCTACAGAACGGCCAATCTCAGCGTAACGTGCAAGTGTGTGCGGATACTGATACTGTGGGAAGGTACCCATCTTAGCAGGAACTTCGGCCGCATTATAGCGCAGAACATGAAGCAGAACCAGAGCATTTGCAATACCATGTGGAATATGATGGAAAGCACCCAGCTTATGAGCAAGAGAGTGGTTTACGCCAAGGAATGCATTTGCAAAAGCCATACCAGCCATGCAGGAAGCATTTGCCATATGCTGTCTTGCTTCTACATCAGAACCATCTTTGTATGCACGTGGCAGGTAGTTAAATACCAGTTTGATCGCATTTAATGCAAGACCATCTGTATAATCAGATGCCATCATGGAAGCATAGGCTTCAAGTGCATGAGTCATAACGTCGATACCGGAAGCGCATGTCAGTCCCTTAGGTGCGCTCATCATATTATCTGTATCAACAATAGCCATGTCAGGCATTAATTCATAATCTGCCAGAGGCCATTTGATACCTGTAGTCTTATCAGTAATGATAGCAAACGGTGTTACCTCGGAACCTGTACCGGAAGAGGTTGGAACGGCTACGAAGTAAGCTTTCTTACCCATATGTGGGAATGTGAAGATTCTCTTACGGATATCCATAAAGTCCATAGCCATATCATCAAAGTTGGCGTCCGGATTTTCATAAAGAACCCACATGATCTTGCCGGCATCCATTGCGGAACCACCGCCCATTGCGATAATACAGTCAGGCTCGAACATTCTCATTGCAGCAGCACCGGCTCTTGCAGAGGCGAGAGATGGATCTGGCTCTACATCATAGAAGCAGGTATGTACGATTCCCATCTGGTCTAATTTATCTTCGATCTTCTTAGTATATCCATTCTTATAAAGGAAAGAGTCTGTTACGATGAAGCAGCGTTTCTTGTGCATAACAGTGCCAAGCTCATCCAGAGCAACCGGCAGGCAGCCTTTTTTGAAATAAACTTTTTCCGGTGTTCTAATCCAGAGCATATTTTCTCTCCTTTCAGCAACAGTCTTGATGTTGATAAGATGTTTTACACCTACGTTCTCAGATACGGAGTTGCCACCCCAGGAACCGCAGCCCAGAGTCAGGGACGGAACAAGTTTGAAGTTGTAAAGGTCGCCGATACCGCCCTGAGAAGATGGTGTATTGATGAGGATACGGCAGGTCTTCATAGCTGCTGCATGTTTTTCCATCTTTTCTTTCTCTCTTGTGTCGATGTAGAGAGCGGATGTATGTCCATAACCGCCGTCAGCTACAAGCTGTTCAGCCTTGGCGATTGCTTCATCAAAAGTTTTAGCCTTGTACATGGCAAGTACAGGGGAAAGTTTCTCATGTGCAAATTCTTCGCTGATATCTACAGATTCAACTTCACCGATCAGAATCTTGGTTTCAGGAGGAACTGCAATGCCAGCCATTTCAGCGATAGTAGCTGCTTTCTGACCTACGATCTTGGCATTTAATGCACCGTTGATAAGGATAGTTTTTCTTACTTTCTCTAATTCATCTGGTTTCAGGAAGTAGCATCCTCTGTAAAGGAATTCTTCTTTTACTTTCTTGTAAACGCTCTCGAGAACAGTTACGGACTGCTCGGAAGCACAGATCATACCATTGTCAAATGTCTTGGAATGGATAATGGAGTTAACTGCCAGACGGATGTCTGCGCTGTCATCAATGATAACAGGAGTATTTCCAGGTCCAACACCTAATGCAGGTTTTCCGGAAGAATAAGCAGCCTTAACCATTCCAGGACCACCAGTTGCAAGGATGATATCAGCTTCACGCATAACCTGGTTTGTCAGATCAAGACTCGGAACATCGATCCATCCAATGATTCCCTCCGGTGCACCAGCTTCTACAGCAGCTTCCAGAACAACTTTAGCTGCGTCAATGGTACATTTCTTTGCACGAGGATGTGGACTGATAATGATCGCATTACGTGTTTTCAGTGCAAGCAGAGTTTTGAAGATTGCGGTAGATGTTGGGTTGGTTGTAGGGATAACTGCAGCAATCAGACCGATCGGTTCAGCAATTTTCTTAATTCCATAAGCGGTATCTTCTTCAATCACACCGCAGGTCTTTGTATTCTTATATGCGTTGTATACATATTCAGCTGCGTAATGATTCTTAATAACTTTATCTTCTACAATACCCATTCCGGTTTCTTCAACTGCATCTTTAGCAAGCGGGATACGAGCTTTGTCAGCAGCAGTAGCGGCAGCTTTAAAAATCTTATCTACCTGCTCCTGGGTAAATGTTGCGAAAATCTTCTGTGCCTCTTTCATGGCTGCAATCTTTGCAGTAAGGGCTTCAGGGGTGTCGATGATGGTTGGGATAGTGTTCTCTTTTTTTGCCATTTTGGAATCCTCCTGTTTGTGTTTTCGTTAAAAGTATTTACCGTGACCTGTTATGGTTTTATTATACAAATAAACTGATTATTCGGTCAACAGTAACATTAATATGAGCATAACGAAATATTATGGTGAAAATTGTGCATAATCACGCAAATAATGTGAATAAAATATCAATTGTCAGAATATATGAGAAAAAATTTAACAATATATTTTCTGTTGGCAACTGAGAGAAAGTAAAAAAATAACGTTAATAAATTAACAATCTCGATAATGCTATTATATGCCTTTGTTAATCATTTGTCAATTACAAAACATATGAAAAAGTTAACAAATACTAACTTGAAATTTCGTGAAAATATAACAATATAATTTGTAGAAGGATTTATGTTTTTCCATGTATTTGCAGGAGATTAAGAAAAACTAAGCCCCGCAAAATCTGCGGGGCTTAATTTTTCTTAAGTTTCTATTTGCTTCAGGCTTTTCTGAAGGCTGCTCTCTTACGTTCTCTGGAATCCAGAAGTCTCTTACGGATACGGAGAGACTCCGGTGTAACCTCAAGGAGTTCATCCTGGTCGATGAAATCGATTGCCTGTTCCAGGCTGAGAACTCTTGGTGGAGTTAATTTCAGTGCATCATCAGCAGAAGAAGAACGTGTGTTGGTCAGATGCTTTGTCTTGCATACGTTCAGCTCGATATCTTCGGCTTTACCATTCTGTCCGATGACCATACCGCTGTAAACCTTTGCTCCAGGTCCTACAAATAAAGTACCACGCTCCTGAGCTGAAAACAGACCATAAGTAACAGCCTCACCAGCTTCGAAAGCGATCAGAGATCCCTGTTTTCTGTACTGGAAATCTCCTTTATAAGGAGCATATCCGTCAAACATAGTATTGATGATACCGGTACCCTTGGTGGAAGTAAGGAACTCACCGCGGAATCCAATCAGTCCACGGGAAGGAATGTGGAATTCCAGACGGACAGTACCGTCACTGGCAGTACTCATACCCTGCAGCTCACCCTTACGTTCGCTCAGTTTCTGGATCACAGTACCGGAAAATTCTTCCGGAACATCTACATAAGCGATTTCCATTGGCTCAAGTTTCTTTCCGCGCTCGTCTGTTTTGTACAGAACTTCCGGTTTACTTACTGCGAATTCATAACCTTCACGTCTCATGTTTTCGATCAGGACAGACAGATGAAGTTCTCCACGTCCGGAAACCTTAAAGGCTTCTGTTGTTTCAGTATCTTCTACACGAAGGCTGACATCAGTGTTCAGCTCGCGGTAGAGACGGTCACGAAGATGACGGGATGTGATGTATTTACCTTCCTGGCCTGCCAGTGGACTGTCATTTACGATGAAGTTCATGGCAATAGTAGGCTCGGAAATCTTCTGGAAAGGAATTGCTTCCGGGTTCTCTCCACCGCAAAGAGTATCACCGATGTGGATATCTGCGATACCGGAAATAGCAACGATGGAACCAATAGTAGCTTCCTTTACTTCAACTTTATTCAGACCGTCAAACTCATAAAGCTTGCTGATCTTAACTTTCTTACGTTTGTCCAGATCATGATGGTTTAACAGAGTCAGTTCCTGATTAACAGCAATTTTACCATTCTCAACTTTACCTACACCGATACGTCCAACATATTCGTTGTAGTCAATTGTACTGATCAGAACCTGAGTATCTGCATCCGGATCTCCCTCAGGAGCCGGGATATATTTCAGGATTGCGTCAAACAGCGGAGCCATATCCTTAGGAGTATCGTTTAAGTCGATTACAGCATGTCCTGCTTTTGCGGAAGCATACAGGAACGGACAGTCAAGCTGCTCATCAGAAGCACCAAGATCCATAAGAAGTTCCAGAACTTCATCTACAACCTCGTCAGGACGAGCTTCCGGACGGTCGATCTTGTTGATACATACGATAACATGAAGATCAAGTTCCAGTGCTTTCTTAAGAACGAACTTAGTCTGAGGCATAGCACCTTCGAAAGCATCAACGAGAAGAATAACTCCGTCTACCATCTTAAGTACACGTTCTACTTCGCCACCGAAATCAGCATGTCCTGGTGTGTCGATGATGTTGATCTTTGTATCTTTGTAATGAATAGCTGTATTCTTGGATAAAATAGTGATACCACGCTCACGTTCGATGTCATTGGAGTCCATGACACGTTCCTGAACCTCCTGGTTCTCACGGAATACACCGCTCTGTTTCAGAAGCTGGTCAACCAGAGTTGTTTTACCGTGGTCAACGTGTGCGATGATGGCTACGTTACGGACGTCTTCACGTTTTGTTCTCATAAAATGATTTTCCTTTCCTCTTTAAGTTTGAATATTATTTACAGTTACCTGCGGATTATTCACTACTGCTCGCCTGTTATTATCCGGTGACATATGTCAAAATCCCGGGATATTTCACCATAAAGCAGTTTATGGAATTACGCAGATGGATTTATTCTTCCTATTATATGTGATTTTTCTTTGATTAGTTACCCGAATTTCCAGTTTACCACATTTTCGCCAGATTACAAGGTGTTGAAATAAATTTTTTTATTTTTATAAATTCTGGTTCTAAACGGGAAAGCCTGTACATAACTATATAAAGAACAATACAAGGTAACTGGAGCATATGCCGAAAATGGAAAGCAGCAGAGGATATTCACGGTCCGTCTGACGACATTTTCCGGGCGCAGGTGCTCTACGAGGAAGGAGAACCACATTATGGCAGATAAAATTATTGAAAACAATCAGGTATCTATGATGGGAAAAATTGCAGCAGGATTCACATTCAGTCATCAGGTCTTTGGAGAAGGCTTCTATATGACGGAACTGCTGGTCAAGAGACTCAGCGATTCGGAAGACAGGATCCCGGTGATGGTCTCAGAACGACTGGTGGATGTGACACAGGACTATATCGGAGAATATGTAGAGATCCATGGCCAGTTCCGTTCCTACAACCGGCATGAAGAGAAACATAACCGTCTCGTACTTTCCGTATTTACCAGAGAGCTGAAATTCGTGGAAGAAGAGGATGAGACTGTCCCGGTAAATCAGATCTTCCTTGACGGATTTATCTGTAAACCGCCGGTATATCGTAAAACTCCTCTGGGAAGAGAAATCGCGGATGTGCTTCTGGCAGTCAACCGTCCATATGGAAAATCAGACTACATACCATGCATCTGCTGGGGCAGAAATGCCCGCTATGCATCCGCTTTTGAGGTAGGAGGCCATGTCCTGATCTGGGGCCGTATCCAGAGCAGAGAATATATGAAACGTATCGGCGAGAATGAAACAGAGAAAAGGATTGCGTATGAAGTCTCTGTAAGTAAGCTGGAATATATGGAATAGCGGCACGCAAACAGTAACTGCTGTTCACTATTAATTACTTGCAATTCTTCATAAACTGCGGTAATATAAGCGTATTCAGATAAAAACAGGAGTTACTGTTCACTACGTTCTCAGCAACACGCTTCGCGCTGTATGTCTCGGGTTTTCTGTTGCCATGCATCCGTAAGAAGCTGCCAGTGGCAGGTTCTGTAGGTGACCTTCGCTTACAAAAAACATCTCGCGGGATATTACCAGTGAACAGTAACGAACAGGATACTGTTTATTATGTCTATAAAGAAGGTACAATTTCAACAGCGATAAGAGGAATTGTTTGTTATGGAAAAAGAATTTACAGAGGTTTACTGCGGTGGAGGAAAAGGCAAGACAACATTGGCAATTGGTCAGTGTCTGAGAGCTTCCACCCAGGGTAAAAGCGTCATTATTATTCAGTTTCTGAAAGGAAGAGAGCGCAGAGAGCTGGATTTCCTGGAGGATCTGGATAATCTGGATATTAAGATATTTCGTTTTGAAAAGCATGATGAGTGTTACGAGGAACTGAACGAGCAGGAGAAAGCAGAAGAGAAGACAAACATTCTTAATGCTTTAAATTTTGCACGAAAAGTTATTGCAACTCAGGAATGTGATTTCCTGCTTCTTGACGAAATCCTTGCACTTCCGGATTACGGGATCACTACAGCAGAGGCTATCGGAGAGATTCTGAGCATGAAAGATGAGAGTATGCACATCCTGCTTACAGGACGGACGTTACCTGACAGCCTGCGTAAATATGCAGACAGCATAACTACACTGACAACAGAGAACTTATAGGGGACGTTTTACGAAAGAAACGGTATCCTATATAGAAGAAACTACAGAAGAATAAAGGAGGAGAGCAAATGGCAATTTTTAAAGGTGCAGGTGTTGCGATCGTAACCCCTATGTATGAAGACGGTAAGGTTAACTATGATAAACTGGAGGAACTCCTGGAGTATCAGATTGCAAACAGTACAGATGCGATCATCATTTGCGGAACAACAGGAGAATCATCTACAATGACACACGGAGAGCATCTTAAGACAATTAAGTTTGCGATCGACAAAGTAAATAAACGTGTTCCGGTCATTGCAGGTACAGGTTCCAACTGTACAGAGACTGCGATCATGATGTCAAAAGAAGCTGCTTCCTACGGTGCAGATGCACTTCTGGTAGTAACTCCATATTATAACAAAGCAACTCAGAAGGGTCTGATCGCTCATTATACAGCAATCGCAGAAGCAGTTCCGGAAACACCGATCATTATGTACAATGTTCCAAGCCGTACAGGATGTAATATCCAGCCTGCAACAGCGGTAGCTCTGGCTAAGAACGTTAAAAACATCGTTGGTATCAAAGCAGCAAGCGGAGATCTTTCCCAGATTGCAACTATGATGGCCATGGCAGACGGTGCGATCGAACTGTATTCTGGAAATGACGACCAGGTACTCCCGATCCTTTCACTTGGCGGACTTGGTGTAATTTCCGTACTTTCCAATGTTGCTCCTAAGGAAACTCATGATATGGTTATGAAGTTCTTAGAGGGAGATACAAAGGGCGCAGCAGAGATCCAGTTAAAAGCAATCCCGCTGATCCATGCACTGTTCAGTGAAGTAAACCCGATTCCGGTTAAAACAGCCCTGAACCTGATGGGACAGGAAGTAGGACCTCTTCGTATGCCATTATCCGAGATGGAAGAAGCAAACAAAGAGAAACTTGCTGCAGAACTGAAGAACTTTGGAATCAAACTTGCATAAAAACAGATATGGTTTCATGTGACTGAATAGCTGCTGAGAACGCAGTGATCCGGTCTGAAATGTAAACAATATTGATGTAGCTGGAATTGAGAGGAAAATACAAATGGTAAAGATTATTATGCATGGCTGCAACGGTCATATGGGTCAGGTAATTTCCGGACTGGTTGAGAAGGATTCGGATGCTGAGATCGTAGCAGGTATTGATGTTACAGATCAGGGAAAGAACAGCTACCCTGTATATACAAATATGGAAGAATGTCAGGTAGAGGCAGATGCCCTTATCGATTTCTCTTCTGCAAAAGCAACAGACGCACTTCTTGCTTACTGCGAGAAGCGTAAACTTCCGGTTGTATTATGTACAACAGGTTTAAGTGAAGAGCAGCTTGCAAAGGTTGAAGAGACTGCCAAGAATGTTGCAGTACTGAAATCTGCAAATATGTCTCTCGGAATCAACACATTAATGAAACTGCTTCAGGACGCTGCAAAGGTTCTGGCAACAGCGGGATTTGATATTGAAGTTGTTGAGAAACATCACAGATTGAAACTGGATGCTCCGAGCGGAACAGCACTGGCACTGGCAGACAGTATCAATGAAGCGATGGATAATCAGTATCATTATACTTATGACCGCAGCCAGAGACGTGAAATGCGTGATGATAAAGAAATCGGTATTTCTGCAGTGCGCGGTGGTACAATTGTCGGAGAACACGAAGTGATTTTCGCGGGTCCGGATGAAGTAATCGAATTTAAGCATACTGCTTATTCTAAAGCTGTATTTGGAAAAGGTGCGATCGAGGCTGCTAAATTCCTTGCTGGCAAACCGGCAGGAAGATATGACATGAGCGACGTTATCAGCGCTAAATAATAATAAAAACAAAAAATCAGATGTATATAAAAAGGGAAGTGTCTTCGGTGGATTTACCGATACACTTCCCTTTTACTATGACAGGAATAGAGTCAAAATCCATTGAAAATCGCCTGCGGCGATAGGATTTTAACTTGTATGTCTCGGGATTTTGGTATTTTTATGCCAAAACACCTCGCAAAATAGTAGACTGCAGAATAGTTACATTTGATTTATAATTAATGATTATATGCGTAGGTCAGCAGGGTACGGGAATCCTGCCAGCGTGCAGAGGATGAATCTGCACCCAGAACAACAGAAATATAAGTATTTCCCTTAGCGGAAGTAGATAAACCTACGAAACAATAACCTGCTTTATTGGTATAACCTGTTTTCATGCCCTGAACTCCAGGTACGTTTCCAAGGAGGGCATTAGTGGTTCCAACATAATAACTGCGGCCTGTATTAAGATTGGAGAATGAATAATAGCTGGTACCGACCAGTTTTCTGAACATTGGCTTTTTGATCGCATACTGAGCGATTTTTGCCAGATCGGAAGCAGTTGTGTAATGGTTATATCCGGCATCAAGACCATTTGGCGTTGCAAAATGGGTATTGGTACATCCAATCTGTGCAGCCTTCTGATTCATCAATTTGACAAATTTGGAAGTAGAACCACTGATATGCTCTGCAATTGCTACAGCAGTATCATTATGAGAAGGAAGCATCAGCGAATAAAGCATATCTCTCATGTAGAATACTTCACCGGCATTTGCATAAAGTTTACTTGGTTCAATGGATGCTGCATAAGAAGAGAACTTTACTTTATCAGTCAGTTTGCTGTTCTCAAGTGCAAGGATACAGGTCATGATCTTGGTTGTGCTGGCGTTGGCATGTGCAACGTTTTCATTTTTTGCATAAACAATCTTGCCGGTATCTGCATTCATCAATAATGCACAGTCAGAAGAAAGATTATAATTCAATCCGGTATGTGTAACAGTGCCGTTCTGATTGAAATAGTAATAAGTACCACTTATCTTATGTTTGCCGGTAACTGCTTTTCCATCTTTGCCGAAATAATATTTCCTGCCGGCATTATCTGTGAACCATCCGGTGATCATAGCACCGTCCTTGCCGACGTAATAATAGCTTCCTTTGTATTTAATAAGAGAGTTTTTGATCAGATATCCCTGTGATCTGGTTCCGAAATAATAATTTTTTCCATTGATCGTATGCCAGCTGCACCATCGATGACCAAGTTTGTTAAAATAATAAGTTTTTTTGTCAATTTTCAGGAATACATTTTTGGCGATTGTTTTGTCATCATAACGATAGATCCAGTAATCACTGTCTTTTACAAATTTTCCGGCTGCTGCGATGTCTGGTTTCTGAAGTGTGGACGCATAGATAGTAGAAACACTGCAGGTGAACAGCAGAAAAAAGGCAGCAATCATCATAAGAATGGCGCTGCGTATGGAATAGTTGCTTTTTCTTTTCATAATAACCTCCTGTAATGCGTTTTGTATTGTAACTGTTCACTAGTACATCGAATATTAAGTAACAGCCATATTGACTTGTCTGATTTTTCATCTGCCGCGTTGTCGTCAATCGCCGTAGCCACCGCTACGCCTCATTCCTCCGCCTTGCATATGAGAAAATCATCCTGCGTCAATA
>NZ_JBQHWS010000071.1:0-18683 GCF_052063845.1 Blautia sp. HCP3S3_D9 | reverse complement strand
CAGCGTCAAATTCCTCCAGTGGAATCGGATCATCGATGTCGATATCTTTTCGCGTGCTGACAATAATCTCGCCATTGCTGTTAATGATCCACAACACAGCATCCTGAAAATCTGCGATTGCAGATAAGTGTTCCTGCAGGGTGTCTACTGTAGTGGAAGAAATATTGCTTTTAACAGCATCATTGGAAGCAATATTATGTGCCTCTGTATAAAGAGCGGCGCTTAAGGAATGCTCAAAATGCTTTTCCACCATATAAGAGCCGCCCAGTGTTACAGTAAAGAAACCAAAAACCCCGATGAAAATATAGAACATCAGAAATTTTGTGGAAAGATGATGCTGTTTCATGGATTTTTTACCTCAAATTTATATCCGATTCCCCATACAGTGGCGATTGCCCAGTGTGGGTTGTCCTTGATCTTTTCTCTCAGACGTTTGATATGAACGTCTACAGTACGGGTATCGCCGATATACTCATAGCCCCAGATATGATCCAGAAGCTGCTCGCGGGTAAATACCTGATTTGGTGAGGATGCAAGGAAGTAGAGAAGTTCCAGCTCCTTTGGCGGCATGTCCACCTGATGTCCCATGTAGGTGACTGCATAGTTAGTCAGGTTGATGATCAGGTCAGGATAGGTGACGCATTTCTCGTTGGAGGAAACAGCAGGCTGTTTTACCTGGAAGCGACGCAGGACAGCGCGGACGCGGGCTACCAGTTCCTTGGAATCAAATGGTTTGATCATGTAGTCATCAGCACCAAGCTCCAGACCAAGAACCTTGTCAAAGGTTTCGCCCTTGGCGGAGAGCATAATGATCGGAACATCGGAGGTATGGCGGATCTCACGGCAGACCTGATAACCGTCGATGCCCGGAAGCATCAGATCCAGAATAATCAGATCCGGATGAAAAGAAGCAAATTTTTTGAGCGCTTCTTCACCATCATTTACAATCTTTGTCTCAAAACATTCTTTGGTAAGATACAGAGCGATAAGCTCTGCAATATTATTATCATCATCAACGATGAGGATTTTTTGTTTGGAAACCATGGCAGTCCCTCCTATTTTTTAAATTCTACAATTGTGACACCTGCATCACCCTCACCGAATTCTCCCAGACGGAAAGATTCTACGTGTTTCTGGCGTTTCAGATAATTGTGTACACCTTTTCGCAGAGCACCGGTTCCTTTACCGTGAACGATACGGACGGATTTGAGATGAGCGATATAAGCGTCATCCAGATATTTGTCAAGTTCTGCAACTGCCTCGTCTACAGTCTTGCCGAGCAGGTTGATCTCAGTGGATACATGAGCTGATTTTGCCATACGGATCTTACCTGCACCTGTACGCTGCATGGTAGGAGTGGTGATCTCTGCCTCATCGATCAGTTCCAGATCAGAAATATGAACTTTGGAACGGATAATACCCATCTGAACAAAGAGGAAACCTTTGTTGTCCGGACGGCTGCTGACAGTACCTTTCAGGTTCATGCTGAGAACCTTGACTGCATCACCGAGGGAAATATCCTTGGCTGTAAGTTCTTTCTTCGGTTTTTTGGCAGCAGTTTTCTGAGTCATGCCTTTTTCAGCTTTATTCATACGCTTGCGCAGATTCTGTCGTTCTTTTTCCACAGCAGAGAGATCGACGTGGTCTTTCTGGAACTTGTGGAACATTTTCATGGTCTGGTCTGCATATTCCTTGGCCTCGCGGAGAACGGCATGAGCTTCTTCGTTTGCCTGACGGATGATGCGGTCACGCTGTTCATTCAGTTTCTCCTGTTTGAATTCCATTTCGGATTTCAGGGAAGCAACTTCCTGTTTGTACTGCTCGATTTCGCGGCGTTCGTTTTCAATAGTCACACGGCTGCTCTCCAGAGAACTGAGGACATCTTCGAAAGACTCATCCTGTTCGCTGATCTGTTCTTTTGCTTTATCAATGATATAATCCGGAAGTCCGAGTTTGGAAGAAATGGCGAATGCATTACTTTTTCCCGGAACACCGATCAGCAGGCGGTAAGTCGGACGAAGAGTTTCCACGTCAAATTCGCAGCAGGCATTTTCCACGCCTGGAGTGGAGAGGGCGTATACTTTCAGCTCACTGTAATGGGTGGTTGCCATAGTGCGGATTCCCTGCTCATGGAGATGGGAAAGGATCGCAATGGCAAGGGCGGCCCCCTCTGTCGGGTCAGTACCTGCGCCAAGCTCATCGAAAAGGACGAGAGAGTGGCGGTTGGCTTTTCTGAGGAAAGAAACCACGTTTGTCATATGTGAGGAGAAAGTACTTAAGGACTGCTCGATACTCTGCTCATCACCGATGTCTGCATAAACTTCCTCAAACAGTGCAAGTTCGGAGCGGTCCAGTGTCGGAATATGAAGTCCGGACTGGCCCATGAGGGTAAGAAGTCCGACAGTTTTTAAGGATACGGTCTTACCACCGGTGTTCGGTCCGGTGACAACAAGCAGGTCGAAATCATCACCAAGACGGATATCGATCGGAACTGCTTTCTTCTTATCAATGAGCGGGTGGCGTGCCTGTTTCAGACGGATACGTCCCTCATCATTGAAAATTGGCTCTGTAGCATTCATGTCCATGGCAAGAGATGCTCTGGCGAAAATAACGTCAAGCTGTACCATGATATTAAGGTCTGCGCGGATAGAGTCGGTCTGTTCTGCGGTCATCTGGCTTAAGTTGGAGAGGATCACTTCGATCTCTTTCTGTTCTTCCAATTCAAGTTCACGAATGTCGTTGTTTAATTTTACGATTGCCATAGGCTCGATGAATAAAGTAGAACCTGTAGAAGACTGGTCATGTACCATACCTGGAACCTGACCTTTGTATTCTGCTTTGACCGGGATACAGTAGCGGCCGTTTCTCATAGTGATAACGGAATCCTGCAGATAATTGCGGGCACTTCCGTTTACGAGAGAAGAGAGCTGCGTATGGATCCTGTCTCCGGCAATTTTCATGTTTCTTCGGATCTGGCGAAGATTACTGCTTGCATCATCGCTGATCTCATCCTCTGAGAGGATACATCTGCGGATCTCTGTTGTGAGAGGAGTCAGCGGCTCCAGTGCTTCAAACATTCCGTCCAGAGAGTCAGGAAGAGAATCACCGCGCTCACTTCTGGAATAAGCTTTTACACGGTTGGTATTCTCCAGCAGGCTGCAGATGGCAAGAAGTTCACCAATCCCGAGAGAACTTCCGATTTCCAGACGCTTCAGAGAACCACGCACATCCTTAACGCTTCCGAAAGAGATATTGCCTTTCTGGAAGAGACGGGTGAGGGCGTCCTTAGTCTGAGTCTGCATATGGCGGATCTCATCAATATCTGTAGACGGCTCAGTCTTTCGGCAGATTTCCTTTCCCATGGAAGAAGAAGCCTTGTCTGTCAGCATATTGATGATCTTATAGTATTCAAGTGCTTTATATGCTTTCTGATTCATTGTTGATTTAAGTCTCCTGATTATTACTTTTAATATTTATGATACCGGAAAAAAGAGCTGATCTCATTCCGGGTGTATCTGTAATAGTGGGGGTATCTCAGCTGGATTATTGGGTATGGCTGAAATACCTTTCTTATTATATATGATTTTGGGTGCTGTGAAAAGTGCTAAAATAGTTTGGTCTGAGAGGTCAAAAACATGTTTTCAAAAAAATATTTAAAAAATTTCAAAAAAACTATTGACACTTTATATAGTTTTTGGTATAGTACCAATTGTCGCAACAATAAGTAAAACTTAAAGATGAAACGCGATATGCGGAAGTGTCGGAACTGGCAGACGAGCAAGACTAAGGATCTTGTGAGCATTGCGCTCGTGTGGGTTCAAGTCCCATCTTCCGCATGAGAAACCTTGTATCTTAACTGATGCAAGGTTTTTTTATGTCACTGGAAAATTACTTATACTATATTCATAAAAAATTCATATCTCTTTGCTAAAATATTTTTTAGATTTGTTCGTCCTGACAGATGATAGATCGGACCTGAGTTGAGGAATAGCGGTTACTGGGAGTAGAGCGGACAGTAACGATAACAGGAGAAAGAGTTTTATGAAACAGGACATAAATAAAAGAAAGGATACAAGAGAGTATCAGTTTATACAGGAAACCATAAAGAAACAACCCAGAGAACGCAGAAGCATGGCATGCAGATTACTGGCAATTGCAGGATGTGGTGTTTTATTTGGCGGCTGTGCGGCTGCAACTTTTGCAGGGGTATTTCCTGTTCTTGCGGATAAAGAAGAGGATACACAGCAGAAGATAGAATTGACAGAAACCAGTACTATGGAGAAAGCAGAGGCTGTATCTGAGGCGCAGACTGTGGAGAGCGAAGAGACGGAACAGATGTCAGAGGAGACAGCGAAGAGTCCTCTTGCATTCTATGAGGAAACTTATAAAGAAGTACTTAAGGTATCTCAGGAATCGCAGAAGTCACTTGTTAGCGTAAGAGGGATTTCAAAGGACGAAGACCTGCTGGATAATTCTTATCTGCAGCAGGGCGATTCGGAAGGACTTATTTTCCTGGAAACAGATACACAGCTTTATATCCTGACTTATGAGGAAGAACTGGAGAATCTGCAGGAACTGCAGATTACATTTGCGGACGGTTCTACAGTGACGGGAGAGATATGCAAAGGTGATGAAGATACCGGACTTGCGGTTGCTACGGTGAAGAAGAGTCTTCTCAGTGAGAGTACCAGAGAGGATATCGTAGTGTCTGATCTGACAGACACGCAGGAACCCGAAAAGAGTGATATGGTCATTGCCATTGGAAGTCCTGCCGGTGACAGTGATGCAGTGATTTACGGAATGGTTACGTCTGTATCTGAGAAACTGATGGCAGCGGATACAGAATATGAAGTATTATCTACGGACATGCAGGGAGATGAGGACGGAAGCGGTGTATTGCTGAATATTTCAGGAAATGTAACAGGTATGATCCTGAAAAAGGGCGATGGTGACGGCGACAATATCCATGCGATCGCTGTTTCACAGATCCTCCCGCTGGTAGAGCGTCTGGCTAACGGAGAGAAAGCCAGATATACAGGAATTTACGGAACAGAAATCGACCAGGCACAGTGCAGACATCTGGGAATCGGACAGGGACTTTATATAGAACGGACAGAGAAAGATTCCCCTGCAATGAAAGCCGGACTCCAGTCAGGAGATATCATAAGTAAGATTGATGGAAACCTGACAGAGAGTATGCAGTCTTACTATACATATCTGCAGTCAAAAAAAGCTGGAGAGAAGATTACATTAACTGTTCTGCGTAAGAATTCCAGAGGGGATTATGTGGAAAAGGATTATAAGGTATTAGTTGAAGAGAAATAAAAAATGGAGAGAAAAGCGAATAATTTTATCCTATAGAGTTTTAACTTTAGAAGTTTAACCGAATTGAGCAGGTACCTTGTTATAATTGTGAAAAGCAATACACAGTGTGTGGAGAATTATCGGTATCTTCTGATAAACTGCGAAGCAGATATTCGGTATGAAGTTATGCAGTCAATTGGATTGAGAATATTCGCCTGATAATATAAATATAGAACAGATAGAGAGGCAGAGTTATGCGTTTTTTAAACGAATTACATGAGGGAGACAGAATCAGCGGGATTTATCTGTGCAAGCAGAAACAGTCCGCTGTAACAAAGAACGGAAAACCGTATGAAAACATTATTCTTCAGGATAAGACTGGGATCATGGACGGTAAGATCTGGGATCCGAATTCTCTGGGAATTGATGATTTTGATGCACTGGACTACATTGACGTAGTGGGAGATGTGACCAGTTTTGCAGGTGCTATGCAGCTGAATATCAAGCGTGTGCGCAAGGCAGCAGAGGATGAGTATGATCCTGCAGATTATCTTCCTGTAAGTGAGAACAGCACAGATGACATGTACAGTCAGTTAAAAGCATTTATCGACAGCGTGCAGAACATTTATCTGGTCGCATTGCTGAAGAAATTGTTTATAGAAGATGAGGAATTTATCAAAGCATTCGAGGGACATTCCGCAGCAAAGACCGTACATCACGGATTTATCGGCGGTCTGATGGAGCATACACTCGGAGTTACCAGACTCTGCGATTATATGTCAAAAGCATATCCGGTCATTAACAGAGACCTGCTGATCACAGCATCCCTGCTTCACGACATCGGAAAGACAAAAGAATTATCCTCATTCCCGTTAAACGACTATACAGACGAAGGACAGCTTCTGGGACACATCTATATCGGTGCGCAGATGATTCACGACCTGGCAGGACAGATTCCAGAATTTCCGGAGGTGCTTAAAAATGAACTGATCCATTGTATTCTGTCCCATCACGGAGAACTGGAATACGGTTCCCCGAAGAAACCTGCACTGGTGGAGGCTGTAGCTCTCAATCTTGCAGATAATACAGATGCAAGAATGGAAACCATCACAGAGATTTTTGCAGCAAACAAGAGCAAAAAAGAATGGCTTGGATATAATAAATTGTTTGAATCCAACTTAAGAAGAACAGATGAGGTGTAATCTTTATGGAATTTCGTAAGAACGATCTTGTTACGTTAGAGATAGAAGATTGCGGAATTGACGGTGAAGGTATCGGAAAAGCCGATGGCTTCACCGTTTTTGTCAAGGACGCAGTGATCGGAGATACAGTAACAGCCAAAATTATCAAGGCAAAGAAAAATTATGGTTACGGCCGTCTTATGGAGGTGCTGAAGCCATCTCCGTACAGAGTTGAGCCCAAGTGCGAATTTGCCCGTCAGTGTGGCGGATGCCAGCTTCAGGCACTTTCCTATGACCAACAGCTTGTATTTAAGACAAATAAGGTGAAGGGACATCTGGAACGTATCGGTGGCTTTACAGATATCCCCATGGAGCCGATCATTGGCATGGATGAACTTTTTCATTACAGAAATAAGGCACAGTTTCCTGTAGGCAGAAATAAAGAGGGAAAAATCGTTACAGGTTTCTATGCGGGAAGAACCCACAATATTATCGAGAACCGTGACTGTGCACTTGGTGTAGCTGAGAATAAAGAAGTTCTGGACCGTGTGATCGCACATATGGAGAAATACGGGATCGAACCATACAATGAAGCAACAGGTAAGGGACTTGTGCGCCATGTCCTGATCCGTTACGGATACTTCACAAAAGAAGTGATGGTCTGTCTGATCCTGAACGGAAATAAGATCCCAAAAGAGGAACAGCTTGTAAAATCTCTGTGTGAGATTCCGGGAATGACAAGTATTACTATCAATGTAAATAAGAAACGCAGCAATGTGATCCTTGGTGAAGAAATCCGTCTGCTCTGGGGACAGGAATATATCACAGACAGAATCGGAGATATTTCCTACCAGATTTCACCTCTGTCTTTCTATCAGGTAAATCCTATGCAGACCCAGAAGCTTTATGCAAAGGCACTGGAATACGCAGATCTTCACGGTCAGGAAACAGTATGGGATCTCTACTGTGGGATCGGAACTATTTCCCTGTTCCTGGCACAGAAAGCAAAATTTGTCCGTGGTGTGGAAATTGTTCCTGCAGCTATTGAGAATGCGAAAGAGAACGCAAAACTTAATGGCTTGGAGAATACGGAATTCTTTGTGGGCAAGGCAGAAGAAGTGCTGCCAAGAGAGTATAAGAAAAATGGCGTTTATGCAGATGTCATCGTTGTAGACCCGCCAAGAAAAGGCTGTGATGAAACCCTGCTGGAGACTATGATCGAGATGAACCCGGAAAGGATTGTATATGTAAGCTGTGACAGTGCGACGTTGGCAAGGGATCTGAAGTATCTGTGTGAGAGGGGATATGAGCTTCACAAGGTCTGTGCGGTTGATCAGTTTGGGATGACGGTTCATGTGGAGACGGTAGTACTTTTGTCCCAACAAAAACCGGATGACCACATAGAGATTGACTTGGACTTGGATGAGTTGGATGCCACGACTGCTGAGACAAAGGCCACCTATGAGGAAATCAAGGCATACGTCTGGGATAAGCACCATTTGAAAGTATCCAGCCTGTATATCTCCCAAGTCAAAAGAAAGTGCGGATTAGAGGTTGGTCAGAATTATAACCTGTCCAAATCTGAAAACCCGAAAGTGCCAAAGTGTCCGCCAGAAAAGGAAGCGGCGATTATGGACGCACTGAAACATTTTCAAATGATTTGAGGGAGGTTGATGAATATGGCAAAGAGTATGACATAAGATGCTGTTCGCGACTTAGCTCGTGAAGCTCTTGGTTTGGTTGATAGTGAAATTGCGCGTGCTGGTGTGGGGCAGCTTACCACATTCAATCAGCTTGGGTTCCCAGGAGTAGCTGATAAACCAGATGGTTGGTATTTGCCGAATAATAAAAATGAGGTTGCAGTTGTTCTGGAAACGAAAGCAACTCGTATTACTCTTGGACAAGCGCAAGTTGATGAAGTTCTGAAAAATGTGCGCATTATGCAAACACAATATAAGAAGGTTGTAGGAATTCTATATAACGGAGAAGATATTCGTGTTTTCAAAGGTGAAGAGGAAGTAAAGACACCCACCAAGTTGCAGAGTGTTAACTATTATCTGTCTCTGTATACCGTGGATAGTATTGATAAAGAGCGAATCTATGAATTAACCGCAAAGATCAATAATGGGCTACATTTTGAATTTGGTATTAAAAACCTGTATCATCGTATGATATTTACTGCATGCGCTTTAGTAGCTGAACGTTATGGTGCTGGATTGCAGCGTCTAAAAGATATGGGGTATGCGACATTCCATACAGCAATTCATTCGACGCTGTCCAAATCGCTCGAAGATAGCCGAAAGCAAAATGCTAAAATTGATATTCTGTTGGAAGAATATTCCGACATTAAAATGAATACAACGGACAATCAGCAGGCAATCAATGATTTTATCGACTGGGTTGTTGAGATCTCCGAGTGTGTTAACTCAAATGAATGGCGTGGTGAAGATGTAATGGGCATCTTCTTTAACGAATTCAATCGTTACAAGAAGAAGTCTGAGGCTGGTCAGGTATTTACGCCTGAGCATATCACCGACTTTATGTATAAGATTCTTGATGTGAATAAAGATGACTATATATTGGACGCGACTTGCGGTTCAGGTGGCTTCCTTGTAAAGGCTATGGCAAATATGATCCGAGAGGCCGGAGGCATGCAAGCAGATGCAGCTGCCGAAATTAAGTCAAACCATCTTTATGGAATTGAGTTTGACCGCGAAATTTATGCATTGGCGTGCGCAAACATGCTGATTCATAAAGACGGCAAAACCAACCTTGAGCAGATGGATGCCCGTACTGATCCTGCCTGCAAGTGGATGAAATCGAAGCCTATCACGAAAGTTTTGATGAACCCGCCGTACGAGAACAAATATGGGTGTATGAAAATTGTTGAAAATGTGCTGGATAATGTTCCTGCTCACACGCAATGTGCATTTATCTTGCCTGATAAGAAGTTAGAAAAGGCAAGCAAGGCCCAGATGAAGCGTATTCTGAAGAATCATCGTCTGCGAAAAGTCATTAAATTGCCTGAAGACTTGTTCTTTGGCGTTGGTATCACTACAAGTATTTTTGTATTTGAAGCTGGCGTTGGGCAAGAAGGAAAGGAATTCTTTGCTTGCTATATGGAGTCTGATGGACTTGCAACAGTTAAAAACAAAGGGCGGCATGATATTTACGGAAAGTGGGCAGCTATCGAGGCACATTGGGTTGAAGTCATGGAAAAGCAGTCCGGTGATGATACGTGTCAATGGGTTAATCCTGCCGAGCATTTATCATATCAGGTACCACAGAAGCCGTTCGAGATTTTCGAGGAAGACTTCCGCAAGACCGCAATGGACTATCTGATGTTCCAAAAGAGGATCGATGTGAAAACATTTGGCGAGAAATTGATGACCACAGCGCTGTATTCGAGCCAAGTAAGTATTGATGATGAGACCGTGACCGTTTCTATGCAGAAAGGTGGTGACGGTGATGACGAAAATTGACATAAGTGAGTGGAAGCCTTTTGCTATAGGCAATATCTTTGATGTTATCAAAGGCACACGTCTTACTAAAGCCCATATGAAATCGGGAGATATCCGTTTTATCGGATCATCGTCCATGAACAATGGTTGCACTTCATTGGTGGGTAATACAGAGAATATGCACCCGGCAAATACGATTACCGTTTGCTATAATGGTAGTGTTGGAGAAACGTTTTATCAAGATGAGCCGTTTCTTGCTTCGGACGATGTCAACGTGCTATATCCGAAATTTAATATGAATCGTAATATTGCATTATTTATAGCACCTCTGATTAAAGCCATCAGTGCACGCTATAACTATGTTGATAAGTGGAAGCAAGATGTTATGGTTGCGGATGAAATTATGCTTCCTGTTGACATAAACGGTGAACCGGACTGGGCATACATGGATGAATACATGTCAGAGATCGTGAAAGAATCTGAGGTAAACCTTGCAAGTTTAATGAAAGCCGATAACGAAAAACATGAGGTGAATACTTCTAAATGGAAGGAATTTACTATTGGAGATTTATTTGATATTCATCCAACCAAGGCTTACAAGAAAATCAATATTGAACTTTTTGAAGACGATGGTACGAACCCAGTTGTTGTAAACACAGGATTTAATAATGGCGTTGGTGGATATTCCAATTTAGATTGTACAGAAAAGGCTGGGACTATTACATTTACTGACACCGCAGCGAAAAGCACGGATTCCTTTTTCTATCAGGAGAAAGATTTTATCGGTTATCCACATGTGCAGGGGATGTACGCCAAAACACACGAATGGACAAGAAACGAGGGATTGTTTTTGAACTCGGTTATCAAGTCGATATTAAATGGCAGGTATGATTTTATTAGAAAAATGACGCGGGCTGAAATGCTCAAATTAAAAGTTAAGTTGCCAGCAGTGAAACAGATGGATGGAACATATATACCTGATTGGGCATATATGGAAGAACACATGCGTTCTGTCATGAAGGATGCAGAGATTGATTTGACTGCTATGCAGACAATATTCTGAGCAATCGTGATATAAGGCCCGTCGTCCTATTGGGCGGCGTGCCTTATATCAAACGCTATTCAGTTTTGCTGTGATTCTGAGAATTTAGAAATTCTGAATACGTAAGGATATTATCTTCTCCAACCATTTCTGCAAGGAATTTTCTAAAAACTCGATCAACAGGGACAGAAATGAAAAAATAAAGCCGTTTTTTAGGCCTGGAACAACATACATAGAACAAATTGCGATTCCTTATGTATGCTGCCTCTTTATCCTGTGGATATCCGTTTTTAATCATAGGGGCGTAAGTTTCAAACTGATACTGATTCCATCCTTTGCTTATAACAAAAATCACATTATCGTATTCCTCGCCTTTAACGCCATGCTCCGTAGAAAAGTCTGCTTCCGGATGAAAATAATTGATTGCTGCCAAAAACTGTTCGTATTCTATGTCCAAAAAATCCTTAATTGTCACATCGGCTCCCGAATACATTGTTTCTGGTGCATTTAGATATAGATCATAATACCCGTCAATTTTTGCCGGAATCGGAATCAACTTTGATTCAAATACTGTTTGGAGAACATCTACACTGTTTTTTTTGCGTGCTATTTTCAAAGCTTCTTGTAGATTTTTCCATTTAACTTTTTCAGCTTTTTTGGTGATAGGATAACGCCTTAGTTTCAGCGTGTCAAACAGTAATTGCATATCATTGGTCTCTAAAGCTTGATATATTGGTTCAAGCTGTTCCATAAAAAATAGCAGAAATGGATCTTCTTTATCTCTAAGACCATCCTTTAAGATATCTAAAAGTTTATTATATCCCTGTTGGGCAGCGAGAACTCGATGTGTAATCATTAATGTCTTTACATTTTCACTGGCAGGAATGCAGCTGTGTTTAATATGCTCCATTAGACCATTAAGTCTTTCTTTTAATTCAGGCGAAGGCAAATCACCCTTGAAATTTCGGTCCGTTCTTCGCTCTCCTATATAATCATCACATGTAATAACTGTGACTTCTCCAGCAAAGTTGTCAATGGCAGAGCGCTGAGGAAGTTCCGGTCTAATAAAGTTTAATAGATCTACAATTTTAGGTGCAGAACGGAAATTCGCCCCCTTTTTTATTTCAACAATATTTTCGTGCTGTATTAAGCCGCATGCCTTATTTGATTGATAAATGGTTTGCCATGAATCTCCAAAAAGTCCAAATTGAGGACCAGAATTGAGTGATATAAAGTATTCCAAAAATCGGTCAATAATTGGTTTTAAGGAATCTTGATATTCGTCTATTAGAATTAATGGATATTTATCGCTAAAAACGCGGCGAAATTTTGTATTATCTAAAAGAGCAGCAAATAATCGAATGACATCATCATGGTAAAGATACATGATACCATTTTCATTATATCGATGTCCTAATGTGTACTCTACTTTTCTAATTGCAAAAAAATCTCCTTCGGTTGACCGCAATGTCTCATCTTCACTTATAATTTTGATGAGGGTACTCTGGTATTGCTTAATTGCATTCCATGCAAAAGAGTGAATTGTTGACGGAATAATAAAAGAATCATTTGCCAGTCGTCCGGAGATAACATCCACTGCGGCATTTGTATAAGTAATACATACTACATGTTGGTTCTTTTTGCGGTACTGATTCCATTTATTTACTTGTATCCACTCAATAACCTTATTAAGTGAATAGGTTTTGCCTGACCCGGCCCCAGCTTCAACACGAAAATTATATCCCTTTTGAAGGGTATCGATAATCTGTAGGTCTATTTTATTAGCTTCCTCTTGTGCTAACTCAAAGTTTGATTTTTGAGCTTCCTTTGACATACGTTTCCCCTCCTTACACAAGGACTTTTTGCTTATTGAGCCATACCAAACCATCTTTAAGATACTTGGGAATAGAATAATCAGGGTAATCACAAATCAATCTGAGCGCAAAATCTGTTTTACTTTTTTCTGTAAATTCCAATTTTTTCTCTGTAACAGGATCAGCTAACCCATAAAAAGCTCTATTCACGTTTTTGATGGCTTCTTCTAAGGATCTTCCGCATAGTCCATTTTCAGCAACCTGAAATTCTATATGGCATTTATCTATCGTTTTCTCGTCAGCTGTTAGATTTATAATATCTTCTAATTTTATCTTGCTTTTGTCAGCACTTGGTAACCCCTTTACTTGTCTAACCCACCATTTAATTGTTGAATTTGATGTGGTTTTCCCTTTGCTCACAACAGATTTAGTTCTCCCATCTTTCATTGCATCAATATCAGTAATAATCAAGCAGGGAATCCCCAAAAAGCGAACAAATGGTATAAATTTATATGCATATGCCCCGCCGATTTCAATTAATGCATAATATTGAGCTGGAAGCTTATATGTTATGGGCGCAAATAGTCCTAATTTATTACATTTTTCTATCATGTCCGGGACAAGCAAACGTTCCGATGCGCCTTCTACAAAAATAACCTTATCAGCAAAAAACAGGTCGCAACGGCTCAACGTTAGATACTTCTTGATAAAATCCATATTTTCGGAATCTTCTGCACCAAAAGCGCCTAAATCCTTATAAACAACGCCTCTTTTTGTCTTTTGTGCATACCGGATGTTGGAAAAATCCATAGTATTAGCAATATGTGCCGAATGCGAAGTCAGAAAGGTTTGAATATGTACATTCGATATTTTTGATAAGAATGTTTGTAAATATCCTGCGAACGTGTGCTGCATTTGGGGATGCATGTGTGATTCCGGCTCTTCGATAAATAATAATGGAATACATGCTGTGTGATCTTGCTTAATTTTTTCTGAAAAATCAGCAAGTAAAAATTCCATCTTTATAAGATTTTTGTAGCCAAGGCCATTATGTGAGCTTGGAAGAGCTTCGCCGGCAAGTGGAGCCGTATAGGTTAATTCTGTTTGGTCTTTTATCTGGTTATCAATTTGTAGTTTAGTGTTGACTCCAAGCTGCAATTCCTCTCCGTTCGGATAACCAAAGCCAATAGCTTTTCCAACAATCGAGCTGAGAAGATTACTGCTTTCCCTTTGAATGGATTTGTTTGCTTCCTCAACAGTTTCACGTAACTTTAATACATCTGCTGCTATTTTGGGGTCTAAATTTTTTATATCGACACTAAAATAGCTACTAATCAGCGTTCCTAAAGAATTATAATTTTGCTCTGTGGCTTCCCCTAATACACGCTCTGCTGGTATTGGATAGAATGGAAAAAGATCTGCCAATTCTTTTTGTGTTTTTATTTGTACATCTGCTTTGTTCTTGGGATTAATAGCATATATAACCAATTCAAACATTTTTGAGAAATTTGCAGAACACACGTCTTTCGTTTCTTGAGGATTTAAGGCAAATGCCCCATCTTTATAAAAACAGGTATGGAAACAGTTGCGCAACGATTCTTCATCCATTTTCAATGAGTATTCAGCTTTAACTAATGCAGTTGTTGTATCAACATCTACATCAATAATAAATGGGGAAAGTGCTCCCAAATTATCTTCCGCATCATCTAAAGAGTAATCGATGAGGAACTCTATTGATGTTAACGGTAATCTTTTGCATAGCTGTTCATACGTTATCTTTTTTCTCATAAATTGAGCCAACAGTATAAATGCATATTTTCGCCTCTGCAAAGGATAATCGTCGTATGATAAAACCCTATTTTTAACCACCTTCTCTAAAATGCTCATACATGATGTTTTTGCCGTATTGTTGCGGCCAACAATTAAGGTGATATTTCGATGAACATCCAGTTCGGCATTAACAATTAATCGGAAATTATTTATTGTAATTTTTGATAAAAGCATGATAAACCTCCTTGCACTGTATAGCTAAAAGACAATGTATGCTTGTTTTACGTTCATAGGGGCCACATGACGTGTTAGGTATATCTTTTAGTTTATGGACAATTTGCAAAGCACTTTCTCTGGCCGATATAAACAATTCTGCATTGACCATACCAAGCTGCATAGCCCCATAAAAAGATTCAAACTCCCACATAATTCCGTAATCTGTTTAATCAGAGCAACGGGAATGTTGAAAGTATCACATCCGATGGTACCGGACGGAAAGTTTTTCCCCTCATAGCTCACAGTGTCCTGCCAGAAATCCAGCGACAGTATCTGATGTTGTACCACGTCCATCCTTATACCCTCCTCACTTTGTTGTTCTAAAGTCTATTATAACACGTTGTCCTGTTTTTTGAAATCGGTCTGTCCTTCCATTAGCCTGTTTTTTGAAATTCCAACATAACCATGGCAGAAAATCCCTCTCTAAATTGCAGGTATAGGGAGGAAATAACAATGATGACGGTACATGAAGTGAGTAAGCTTGCCGGGGTGAGTATACGCACTCTACAATATTATGACAAGATCGGTCTTTTGCATCCGACGGGATACACCGATGCAGGTTACAGGCTGTATGACGATGCAGACTTGGAACGCCTTCAGCATATCTTACTGTTCCGTGAGTTGGAGTTTCCATTGAAGGATATCAAGGCAATTATAAACAGTCCCGATTTCGACAGGGGAAAGGCATTAGAGCAGCAGATAGAAATGCTTAGGTTGAAGAAGGAACATATTGAGAATTTGATGGACTTTGCACTTGGAATAAAAATGTTAGGAGTTAAGCATATGGATTTTAAAGCTTTTGATAGAAGTAAGCTGGATGAGTACGCCAGACAGGCAAAAGAACTGTATGGCAATTTGCCGGAATACAAAGAGATGGAAGAAAAACAAAAGAATAGAAACGAGGAAGAGGAAAGACTTTTGGCTGACAGATTTATGCTGTTATTCAAAGAAGCTGGAGAAATGAAAGATACAGATCCAGCCTCCCCTGAGGCTCAAAATCTTGTGAAAAGAATACAGGATTATATAACAGAGAACATGTATACCTGTTCTAATAAGATTCTGCGAGGACTGGGGAAGATGTATTCTGGTGGCGGTGATTTTACAAAGAATATTGATGAATATGGTGGAGAAGGAACTGCTGTGTTTGTAGACAATGCGATTCAAATCTATTGCAATCATGCAGAATAACTATAAAAAGGTTAGTTGTTTAGAGGGTCGGGAAACCGGCTCTCTATTTATGTTGAGGAGGTGTTGCTTTTGTACCCGGTAAGTGAAGCATTCCTGCGAGCGGTGCAGGAGAACACGAGAAATTATTACTGGACTGGAAAGATTACAACCAAATCTGGAATGGTCCATAAATTTACAAACAAAGATATTGTAAAAGGCAGCGGTTATATCTCCAGTCAGTGCTGTGGCAGTACGGAGATTGAACTTGGAACAGTGTATTCTTCGGAAATGGGCATCACGATTTTTTCAGAGATTGATCGTTATACACTGGAAGATGGGCTGATAGAACTGTTTTATCATTTAAGGCTCCTGGATGAAAAGTATGAAGAAGTCCCGATGGGAGTTTTTGAGATCATCAGCTTATGCTGCAAGGCCTGTGGAGTGGAGTTTGCCCACACGCAAAATGAGAGTGAGTCTATGCAAAATGGAAGTACAGTGTTATCCATTTATGCGGAAAATGACATTGAAACCTACAGGGATGTGCTGTTCTATATCGGACAGATCCTTGGAGGTTTTTTCTTTATCAACAGGTCAGGAAAACTGGAACTGAAAAAGTACGGTACCGAGGCTGTGATGGAGATCAGTAATAAGCAGAGATTCTCCAGTAGCTTTTCTGATTTTATTACCAGATATACCGCGGTCAGTTCTACGAACCTGAAAACTCAGGAAGCAGAGTATTATGCACTGGAAACGGATGATGGTCTGACCATGAATCTTGGGGCGAATCTATTTTTGCAGTTTGGTACAGACGATGCCAGAAAGGAACTTTGCAATAACATTTTAAATGATTTGTCTGTAATTAAATATGTACCGTTTGATTCAGAGACTATCGGAAATCCAGCATTGGATGTAGGAGATGTGTTACGGTTTAGTGGTGGACATGCGGATGGAGAACAGATTACCTGTATTACATCATCCAATTGTAGGATTGGTGGAAAGCATTCGCTGAAATGTGTGGGTAAGAATCCAAGGCTTGCATCTGCAAAATCAAAGAATGATAAGAACATATCCGGGCTTCTTAATCAGGTGGAAGCAGGAAAGATTGGTATCCATACGTTTACCAATGCTTCGGCATATACCTTGGGCGAAACGGATACAAAAGTAGTCAGTATTGAGTTTGCTACAACAGAAGAAAATCATGCTCAGTTCTTCGGACAGATTGTGGTAGATGCAAATCTTGTAGATTTTCCTAAACAGGGACAAAGTAGTAAAAGATTAACGTACCGTGATAAATATTCAGAATATGGATTTTCATTACAGAGACAAAAGGAATTTCAGGAGAAGAATGGATTTCAAGCTAAGAGATTTTATTTTCTGAATTTTTATCCTGCTTTACAGGAATATGTACATAGACTGTTTGCGTTTGGAAAACTTCCATTTGATATAAATGATACATCTAAAAAAGAACCGGATTATTTGGATCGTACATGGCTTATGCATGGAAGGTGTTGTAGAGAAGTCACAAGAATGGATTGTGTACAGTTAATAAATGTATTGGATGTATGTGAGTTTATGTTTAATAAACCAGAAGAGAGGAAAGAGTTTGAATTGATTTGTGTTTAGGAGGACAAAGCGGCAGATATAATGTTAAAAGTAGTTGCGTGCGCACGCATATTGCGTTATAATACTGGTGGTTAGGAGGAATATATCTATGAAACTATTAAAATGGCTTTCAGTAACAGACCGATTTTACAAAATCTATTTGGATAAACAGCTTGCCCCCTTTGGAATCAACAACAGCCAATATATGTTTTTGATTAAAATCTGTCGTTCGCCTGGCATTTTACAGGATTCTTTAATGAATATGTTTTATGTTCATCCGAGCAATATTGTACGGACAGTTGCGGCATTAGAAAAGCAGGGAATGATTATGCGTTCCCCAAATGATAAGGATAAGCGGACGTGTAAGCTGTATCCTACGGAACGTGCGCTGTCTGTAATTGATGAGGTACAGACGGTATGTGAAAAGACAGAAGCTCTTTTATTGCAAGGCTTCAGGGAATCTGATAAAAACCTCTTTATTGATTTGCTGATTCAGGCAGGTGAAAATATTACAGCGGAACTCCGTATAGAAAGAAAGGGGGATGAATTTAATGACTGAGAATCCCCTAGGATATGAAAAAATTTCAAAACTGTTGAAAGATTTTGCCATTCCCAGTATTATGGCGTCTCTTGTCGGCTCAATCTACAATATTGTGGATCAGATTTTTATTGGTCAAGGGGTCGGTTATCTGGGAAATGCAGCAACCAATGTTGCCTACCCGTTCTCTACCATCTGCCTTGCTATTGCACTGCTGGTTGGAATTGGCAGTGCTTCCCGTGTTTCCCTCTGTCTTGGACGCAAAGAGCCGAAAGCTGCCGCCAAAGCAGCGGGAAATGGTATTGTTCTGATGGGGATTTTCGGAATTATTTATTTGCTGGTTGGTGAAGCTTTTCTGTCTTTGCTCCTAAAGGCATTTGGGGCAACGACAGATGTATTTCCATATGCAAAGCAGTATGCCAGCATAACATTGATTGGAATGCCGTTTCTTATTGTAACCAATGGTATGAGCAATTTGATTCGAGCAGATGGAAAACCAAAGTATTCAATGGTCTGCATGGTTGTGGG
>NZ_JBQHWS010000070.1:0-18720 GCF_052063845.1 Blautia sp. HCP3S3_D9 | reverse complement strand
CAGTAGTGGTGCCATGGATGCACCCTGAAAAAAGGCGGTATCCCGCCTTAATTCAGATGCTCTGGTAACTCAGTTACCGAGTAATTCACTAAATCATGGATGGATTTTTGAAAAAATAGTGGTATAATGTGTGTTAAATGCAGCTAACTATCAATAGCTGCATAGGAAAATTTACAGAGAATTGATATCGGAGGTTTTATAAAATGGCAGTACATTCAATTGACGCAGAAGACGATCAGTTTGCATATCGTTATGACACACAGTTATTAATTGAAAGAAGAGATGAGGATCTGGATGAGGATGAAATTTCAGATTACATTACAGAGCATTTTGAGGGAAACAGCCTCATTGCAGCAGGAGATGAAGACTTGGTGAAAATTCATTTCCACACAAATGAGCCTTGGAAGATTCTGGAATATTGTAATTCCATCGGAGAAATCTTTGATATCGTAGTCGAAGATATGATCCGACAGGCAAACGGGCAGCAGGGATGATTTTTCTGAGAAAAAATAAGATGCAGTAAGGAGACGCCTTTATCTGCATGGAAAAATACAACTCAAGTTTCAGAGACAGTAAAAGGTCATTAATGAAAGCTGAGCTGTATTTTTTATATCCTGTCTGGCTGAAAGAACACGCAGACAGTGGAGCGAATAATTCTATATATTTATTTATTATGAAAAATGATTCCGTAATATTCTATTTGGGTGATATTAAAAGAAATCATTCTTTGATGTTTTTCGAATCAAGTAAATTCCGTATTTCAATTGCGAATATGCGCTTGAGTTTTGTGTTTACGATTGAAAATTTGTACTTGATAAAAAATGAAATTTTGAGATAATAAAAGGAAAACAAGAAGAACCATCTGGAAGAGAAAGGGCGGTTTGCGGAAACTGTTTTTTCCAGATGGAAGAGGGACATTTTATGGATTTGAAACAATTGCAGTATTTCGTGGCATGTGCGCAGACCGGGTCGTTCAGTGATGCTGCGAAAATTCTGTATTCTACGCAGCCAAGTGTGAGCAAAGTAATAAAATCTCTGGAGGATACTCTGGGAATGCAGCTTTTTGAGAGGCTTCCGAGAGGAATCCGTCTGACCGTTCAGGGGCAGAAAGTTTATCAATACGCATGCAGGATCACAAATGAAATAGATGTACTTGAGAATATGGCTTCCAGAGGGATGACGAAGTGGATTAGAATCTCCATGAATCCAAGTTCCTGGTTTGCAAATCAGTTCGTGGATTTCTATAATGAAACATTCGAGAAGAACTACCATTTTCAACTGACAACAGCAGGGGTCAGAAGCGTGATGGAGAGAGTACGGGATTATATGGACGATATAGGATTTGTCTATATTCTGAGTCATCAGCAGGAGAATTTCCTGCATGAACTGGCGAAGAATAAGATGGAATTTGTACCGATGTATGAGACAGATGTAATCTTCTATCCGGGACGGCAGACCGAATTTTATGATTCCGGAAAAGAAAAAGTTCAGTTGAAAGAACTGGAAGGAAGTAGATTTATTCAGAATTATCAGGATGAATTTTTTGATATTGGTTCCGTGCAGGAGAACGCTTTTCAATGGAAAGATTTGGATATTTCTGTCCTGACCAACAGTGATTATATTATGGAAAAAATGCTGAAGAACAGCAAAGTTTCCAATGTAAGCGGAAGCTATCTTTCAGAAAACAAAACAGGAACAACGCCGGGAATCCCGCTGGAGCTGGGGGATAATAAAGTTATTTTTGGCTATATTTTTCACAAGGGCGAAAAAATGGACGACAGTGTGGAAAAATTTCTGACGTTTTTAAAAGGCAGACTTCCGAAAAGTTAAATAAGACTTATTCCAAAACATCCGAAATATATTCAAATTAAGAATGGCACATAACCCTCCCTTGGGGTTGTGTGCTTTTTTGTCTTTTGTTAGACTTATTTGTGGATTTATAGAAATTTTGTAACTATTCAGCAGTTCATTTTTCCAGTGAAAGTACTGAACAGTTATGGAATTCAGCAAAATCCGCAGAATGTGACATTGTAGATAGAATATACAGTGTCGCATGGAAAAAGGAGAACTTATGATAAAATATATTGCAAAAAGACTTCTTCTGCTGATTCCGGTTCTGATCGGAATCACTTTTTTGTCATTTGCCATGATGCACCTGGCAGGAGCGGATGCTGTTACCTATATGTATGAAAATGCAGGTTCGGCAGTTTCGCAGGAAGTGATTGATGAGACAAGGAAAGAATATGGTCTGGATCAGCCGTTTCTTGTCCAGTATGCGAAATGGTTCACAGGAATGGCAACCGGAGATATGGGAATCAGTTATGTATCAAAAAGAGATGTTTATGATACTTTCGTGGAAAAACTTCCTGCCACGATTCTTCTGACGATTTCTTCTGTATTACTGACAATGCTTATTTCTATTCCACTGGGAATTCTTTCGGCAGTAAAACATAACCGTTGGATTGATTATCTGATACGATTCTTCAGCTTCATCGGAAACTCGATGCCGAACTTTTTTGCAGCATTGGTATTGATGTATTTTCTGTCAATACGGCTTGGGTGGTTTCCGGTCATAACTACGGATAATACTGCGTTGAGTCTTGTGCTTCCAACTTTAACACTGGCAATCTCAATGGCTTCCAAATACACCAGACAGGTGCGAGCTACGATACTTGAGGAGTTAAATAAAGATTATGTAAAAGGTGCCAGAGCAAGAGGCGTAAGGGGAAGTGTGATCATATGGAAGAATGTTATGAAATCTTCCATGCTTACGATCATTACACTCCTTGCACTTTCCATAGGAAGCCTTTTGGGTGGAACCACAATCGTAGAGACTATTTTTATGTGGGACGGTGTGGGAAAGATGGCAGTAGATGCCATTACTATGAGAGATTACCCGATCATTCAGGCATATGTTGCATGGATGGCGATTATTTACGTTGTTGTGAATCTTATTACGGATATCATTTATCATTATCTGGATCCCCGCGTCAGATTAGGGGGTGATCAGGCATGAGCGGAAAAAAAGTTACTGTGCGGAAACAGAAAATAAAGAAAAATCAAATCAGGGAAAAATTGATTTTCTTTACAGTGCTGACGTTGATCTTACTTATTATTGCTGCCATTGCCCGAAAACTCTGTCCATATGATCCTTACGCGCAGGATTTGCTGTTAGCGCAGAAACCGCCGAGTGCAGAACATATTCTGGGAACAGACCGTTACGGAAGAGATATGTTTTCGAGAGTTCTGGTGGGAAGTACAACAAGTATTTATGCGACGCTTCTGCTTGTTTCAATTGTTACGGTTACAGGAACAGTGATCGGACTGGTCTGCGGATGGTGTGGAGGAATTGCAGATACAGTGCTGATGCGTATTTCAGATTTATTCCTTGCATTTCCAAGTCTTGTTTTCGCACTGGCAGTTGCAGGAGTTCTTGGTGGGGGAATACAGAATGCGATCATTGCGCTGGCGGTGATCGGGTGGCCGAAGTTTGCAAGACTTGCAAGAGGACTGACATTGGCGCAGAAAGATTCGCCGTATCTGATGGCAGTAAAAATGTCAGGCAGCAGTGTGCCGAAAATCCTTTTTAAACATATTCTGCCCAATATTGCAGGACAGATTCTGGTAACTGCGGTTTTAGATATAGGAACTATGATGATGGAGCTTGCCGGGCTTTCTTTCCTGGGACTTGGTGTGCAGCCTCCGGCAGCAGAATGGGGAAGTATGATCAACGATGGACGAAGCATGCTTCAGATTTCACCGTGGATGGTACTGGCTCCCGGTGTGGCAATTTTTATAACAGTTATGATATTTAATCTTCTTGGTGATACACTGAGAGACTATATAGATCCAAAACAAAGAGCAAAGAATAAGAGAGAGGAAAAGAAAAAATGAAAAGAAAAATTTTTGCAGCCTTACTGACAGGAACTATGTTGATTGCAGGTTTATCAACTACAGTGTTTGCGGATGGAGAGAAAACATTTGTATACGGGACAACCGGGTACAGTGAAGAAATGGGAGATGCAGGACTGAATCCTCATGATAACTATTCCGGATGGAGCGCACTTCGCTATGGTGTGGGAGAAACTCTTTTCAAATATAACGATAATATGGAAGTGGAGCCATGGCTTGCAACAGATTATGAGTTTGTGGATGATACTACGGTAAAAATAACACTTCGTGATGGAGTGAAATTTTCCAGCGGACGTACGATGGATGCAGAAGCTGTAAAGGAATGCCTGGAAGATCTGATTGCAGTTCATGACCGCGCACCATATGATCTGAAAATTGATCATATAGAAGCTGATGATCTTACACTTACTATTTATACTACAGAACCATGCCCGGCAATCATTAATTATCTGGGAGATCCGTATGGTGCAATCATAGATATGGATTATGGTATTCAGGGAGAGGGCGGCTCTGCCAATGTAGCAGGAACCGGTCCTTATATTGCAGAGAAAGTTACACCAACTCAGATTGACCTTGTAAAAAATGAGGATTACTGGGGCGGTGAAGTGAACGTGGACAAAGTTACAGTCAAATCTTTTGCAGATGGAAGTGCATTGACCGCTGCCTTACAGACTGGAGATATTCAGGGAACTTATGGACTTCAGTACGATAATTATTCCCTGTTTGACGGAAACCCGGATTATACTATTAATTCCTGCGCTACAAGCCGTTGTTTCTTCGGTCAGTTTAACATGGATTCTGAAATTGTTCAGGATCAGAACGTGCGTAAGGCAATCGAAATGGGAATCGATAAAGAGGGATTTTGTTCAGTGATCATGGAAGGACGCGGAATTCCGGCAAAAGGAGCGTTTCCAAGCAGTTTTACCTATGGAAATGATGCAGTGGAGACAGTATCCTATGATCCGGAAGAAGCAAAGAAATTGCTGGAAGAGTCCGGATGGACAGATACAGACGGTGATGGATATGTTGACAAAGACGGACAGAAACTGACCATTAACTGGCTGACTTATCCGACACGTCTGGAGCAGCCAAAGCTTGCGGAATATGCACAGGCTACTTTAAAAGATATCGGGATTGATGTATCTGTCAATAATACTTCTGATCACAGAACTTATGCAGAAAACGGAGAGTTTGATGTTTATGTAAGCTCTTTAACAACAGCGCCAACTGGTGATCCGGAATATTTCTTCAGCAGTACAGTAACTGGTTCTAAAAATTATGGAAATTATCAGAATGATGAAGTAACCAGGCTGACAGATCAGCTTCATCAGACTTTTGATACAGAGGAGAGAGGAAAACTGGCAGTAGAACTTCAGCAGAAAATTTTAGATGATGATGCGTATTTTTTTGTTTCACATTTGAACATGGGAATTGTAACAAAAGCGAATGTGACAGGAATGGCGGCGCATCCTTGTGATTATTATGAAATTACTGCGGATCTGGATGTACAGTAAGAATTGCATAAGATAAAAAAATGTAACTGCGAAAACATTGAGCAGTTACACAAACACTGAACAGTTACACAAACACTCTTTTACTTATTGGAGAGTGTCAGTAAAAACCGGGAGAACACGATGAATTCTTTAAAAGAGAAGAATATGCCAGATCCTTTGCTGAAAGTAGATCATGTCACGATCAGCTATAATGGAGAAGCGACAGTCCAGGATGTCAGCTTTGAACTGAAGCAGGGAGAAATCCTTGGGATCGTAGGAGAATCCGGAAGCGGAAAAAGTACGATCATTAAAGCTGTCATGGGACTTCTGGGAGAGGAAGGTCTGGTAACAAAAGGAGATATCTGGTATAAAGGTGAAAATCTTACCGACATGAGCGAAAAGAAACTCCGCAGATATCTGGGAACAGAAATTGGAATGGTATTTCAGGACTGCAAGGCGGCACTTTGCCCGGTACGAAAAATAGGGGTTCAGATACATGAAGCGGTGTCCGAACATGAGAGAATAACGAAAAAAGAAACTCGAAGACGTGCAGGGGAGATTATGAAGAAAATCGGTATGGATGATTATGAACGTGTTCTGGACAGTTATCCTTTTGAACTTTCCGGGGGTATGAATCAGCGTGTGGGTATCTGTACTGCAATGATCATGCACCCGAATCTTCTTCTTGCAGATGAACCTACCAGTGCATTGGATGTGACGGTGCAGAAACAGGTAGTAGAGGAACTTCTGATGATGCGAAAGGAATATCAGACAGCGATGATTCTGGTGACGCATAATATCGGTGTGGTAAGGGCGATGGCCGACCGGATACTGGTACTTCAGAATGGAATTGTCAGGGATTATGGAGAAACGGAGAATGTTCTGGATCATTCATCTGATCTTTATACACAGAAACTGATGGACTCAGTACTTCATCTGAAACGAAATCAGGAGGAGTAGACAAGTGGCGGATATAATTTTAAAAGCGGAACATCTCATAAAGACATTTATGTCTGGAAAAAAGACATTAACAGCAGTAGATGATGTCAGTTTTGAATTAAAACAGGGAGAGTGCCTGGGAATTGTAGGTGAGTCCGGTTCCGGTAAAAGCACGATCGCAAAGATGATCACGCATCTGGAAAGTATCACAGAGGGTAAAGTGACTCTGAAAGGGAAAGATATTACGCATGTAAAGGGAAAAGAACTTCGGGAAATTTACCGGGATATGCAGATGGTATTTCAGATGCCGATGGAATCCTTTGATCCGCGTTGTACGCTTGGTGACGGGATAGGAGAGAGTCTGCAGAATATGGGGATAAGCCGTGCAGAAACCCGTAGAAAAGTAGAGGAACTTCTGGAAAGATGTGGATTGGAAAAAGAATATGCAGACCGCTATCCGCATCAGGTAAGCGGCGGCCAGTGCCAGAGAGCTGCAATCGCCAGGGCACTGGCAGTAAATCCATCCATTCTGATCTGTGATGAAGCAACCAGTGCATTGGATGTGACGGTGCAGAAACAGATTCTGGAGTTACTGATTGAATTAAAACAGAAAGAAAACCTTTCCTTTATTCTCATTTGCCATGATCTGGCACTGGTTCAGGCATTCTGCGACAGAGTTATTGTCCTTTATCGTGGAAAGACTGTGGAGAGCGGAACGCCGGATGAGATAATTGAGCATCCAAAGATGGATTACACAAGAAAGCTGATTGATTCTGTATTATAAGCAATTGCATATTTCAGTAGTCTGTAGATATGAAGGTATTGAATAGTTATATTGATCATAAAAAAAGTACTTCCTGCGGATAGAAGTACTTTTTTTATTGCGACGCATCAGGAGGGAGCTGTCAGTAACAGATCCGGCAGGTAGGGAATTTGATGCGTATTGCGCGGAGGTCTGTGCACTTTATTTGTTGTTTGACAAAATCTTTGTGCGGATACATCGATAATCAGGTAGCTGTCTGCTGCGTTACTGAGTTATCTCTGTACTGATTATATTTTATCAAAATAGTCTGTCAGAACAAGCCTCCCAGGGGGATTGTTAGATATGAAAAATATGTGTGAAACCATGCCGGATATGAATAGGTGAATATCCCCCATGGGCGGTTATGCAGAGGAAGAAAGGATGGTATACTGACACTATTCATGAGTGCATAATATACAAAAAATAATGAAAAGCTGTTAGCAAATACAGCAGTATGCATGAAGTAAACAAAAGGAGGAACAGGAAAGATGAAGAGAAAGTTATTAGCAGTTCTGATGGCGGTATGTATGACGACAACGTTTGTGGGTGGAAGTACAGCAGTATGGGCTGCTCTGGAAGAGAGCACAGGGAAAGATGAAGTGATCGTGACAATGCCGACAACATCAGAACCTGAAGCAGGATTTGATCCTGCATATGGATGGGGAGCAGGAGAACATGTGCATGAGCCACTGATCCAGAGTACACTGACGGTTACAAATACAGATTTATCTATCGGAATGGATCTTGCAACTGATTATTCAGTCAGCGAGGATGGACTTACCTGGACAGTGAAGATCAGGGATGATGTAAAATTTACAGACGGTGAACCGCTGACAGCAGACGATGTGGCATTTACATACAATAACTGTCGTGACAACAGCTCCGTGAATGATTTTTCCATGCTGAAAGAAGCAGTGGCAGTGGATGATACTACAGTAGAGTTTCATATGAATACTCCGTTTGCTGTCTGGCCGTATACTATGGCAATCGTAGGAATCGTACCGGAACACGCATATGATGAAAATTATGGTCAGAATCCGATTGGTTCCGGTCGTTATATCATGAAACAGTGGGATAAAGGACAGCAGGTAATTTTTGAAGCAAATCCGGATTATTACGGGGAAGTACCGACGATGAAAAAAGTGACGGTACTTTTCATGGAAGAGGATGCGGCACTGGCAGCAGCGCAGGCAGGAACGGTAGATGTTGCACATACAGCAGCTTCTTATTCAGATATGACTGTGGACGGATACGATCTGTTCAGTGTACAGACGGTTGATAACCGTGGATTTAATCTTCCGGCAACAGAGGCAGCAGAGATTGATGGCGTAACTTATGGAAATGATTTTACCAGTGATGTGGAAGTCAGACGTGCGATCAATATTGGAATTGACCGTGAGGAAATGATTCAGAATGTACTGAATGGTTACGGAACACCTGCATACAGTGTATGTGACAAGATGCCATGGTATAACGAAGAGGCAGAAGTTGAATATGATCAGGACAAGGCCAGGGAACTTCTGGACGCAGCAGGATGGGAAACCGGGGATGACGGTATCCGTGAGAAAGACGGCATCCGCGCAGAACTGACTATGCTTTATCCGGCATCTGATTCTGTACGTCAGGCACTGGCAGAAGATACGAAGAATCAGCTTACCGAACTTGGAATCGAAGTGACGACTGAGGGTGTTGACTGGGATACCGCTTATACCAGAGCAGAATCAGAACCGCTTGTGTGGGGATGGGGAGCACATACACCGATGGAACTTTACAACATCTATCATACGATGAGCGAAACAGGACTGGCAGAATATTCTCCATATTCCAATGAAACAGTTGATAAATATATGGATGAAGCACTGGAATCCAGTGATTTGGAGAGCTCTTATGATCTATGGAAAAAGGCACAGTGGGATGGTGAGACAGGGATTACACAGGATGGTGATATCCCTTGGATCTGGCTTTGCAATATTGATCATCTGTATTTCGTGAAAGACGGTCTTAAGATCGCAGATCAGAAAATCCATCCGCATGGACATGGCTGGTCAATTGTAAATAATGTAGATCAGTGGACATGGGAATAGATTATATAGGAATAACTCATATGGGGAATAGCGTATATGGGAACAGTTTACATGAAATAGTTCATATGAAAATAAATCATATAAAAATAAATATCGGAGAAATATTTTGAACAGTACAACAGGAAAATTTATTTTCAGAAATTTTATAAAAATGCTGCTGCTTCTGTTTGCAGTAAGTATTGCAGCATTTGCACTTATGACGGCTTCTCCCATTGATCCATTGAAAGCTAATGTGGGACAGACTGCTCTTGGAAGTATGAGCCAGGAGCAGATTGCGAAACTTGAGGAATACTGGGGCGTGGGAAAGCCGCCGGTGCAGCGGTATCTGGCATGGTTTAAAGACTTTGTAAGGGGAGATATGGGAGTATCTCTCCTTTACCGTCAGAAAGTAACCACAGTGATTGCTGTCAAACTCGGAAATTCACTGTTTCTGATGATCACAGCGTGGGTTCTGTCAGGCTTGATCGGATTCCTGCTGGGTGCTCTGTCAGGAATGAAACGTGGAAAACCGATTGATAAAGTGATTAAAGGATATTGCCTGCTTATTTCCAGTACACCTGCTTTCTGGATTGCAATGCTTCTTCTGATGATCTTCGGAGTGTGGATGAAGATACTGCCGATTGGATTAAGTGTTCCAATTGGTGTGGAAGCCAGCGGAGTTACTTTTCTGGATCGTGTGCGTCATGCGATTCTTCCGGCAGTGACGTTGTCTGTTACCGGGATTTCCAATATTGCCATGCACACCAGAGAAAAAATGATCGATATCTGCGATAGTGATTATGTACTCTTTGCCAGAGCAAGAGGGGAGAGTACCTGGGAGATTTTCAGAAATCATGGACTCCGCAATGTGCTGGGACCTGCCATGACATTGCAGTTTGCTTCAATCAGCGAAATCTTTGGCGGGTCAGTACTGGTAGAACAGGTTTTTTCCTATCCGGGGCTTGGACAGGCAGCAGTCAGTGCGGGACTTGGAAGCGATATGCCACTTTTGATGGCAATTACGATCATCAGTGCTTTATTTGTGTTTGGCGGGAATCTGATCGCGAATATTCTCTATGGTGTAATTGATCCAAGAATACGAAGAGGAGGTGTGGTGAGGTGAAAGAAGCGGCTGCATTTCCGGAAAAAAGATCAGATGTATATCCTGAAAAGAGTTCCGTTGAAAACAGAAGAGATGAACAAGGATGTAGAAAAAAGAGATGGAACAGAAGAAAGACAACCATAGTTTTCCTGATTGTAGCAATAGGTTTTCTGACAGCTGTCTGTATCGGTGGATTTTTCTGTAAGGAAGCGGCACAGGCAACAGACTTTTCCAGAAAGAATCTGCCACCCTGTCTGAGTTATCCGTTCGGAACAGACTGGCTTGGAAGAGATATGTTTGCCAGAACAGTCAGAGGGCTTTCTATCAGCATTATTATCGGAATCTGTGCTGCTACATTCAGTGCAGTTATGGCATTTATCCTGGGAGTTGTTTCGGCAACAATGAGAAAAACAGCAGACGCTGTTGTGACCTGGTTTATTGATCTGGTGATGGGAATCCCGCATATGCTGCTTCTGATCCTTATCTGCGTGGCATGTGGAAGAGGATTAAAGGGTGTGATCCTTGGAGTGGCTTTGACACACTGGACTTCTCTGGCGAGACTGATCAGAGGGGAAGTGCTGCAGTTAAAGGAGCAGATTTATATAAAAACAGCAAAGAAACTGGGAAAAAGTAACCTGTATATTGCCATGAAACATATGGTGCCGCATCTGTTGCCACAGTTTATTGTAGGACTGGTATTGCTTTTTCCTCATGCAATTCTCCATGAATCCAGTATTACATTTCTGGGATTTGGCCTGTCGAATGAGCAGCCTGCAATCGGAATTATTCTCTCTGAGGCAATGAAATATCTGGTGACAGGCAAATGGTGGCTTGCATTATTCCCGGGAATCATGCTGATCCTTACAGTAGTATGCTTTTTTACAATGGGTGAAAATCTCCGTATGCTGCTTGATCCGGCCAGTGCACATGAATAGGAGGGCAGGGAATTGGAAAAAGAAAAAATTCTGGAAATCAATCATATGAAGATTTCTTTCTGCCAGTATCAGAAAGGAATGCATCAGACGGAACTTCCGGTGATCAGCGATTTAAATGTTACGGTTCGTGCCGGGGAGATGGTTGCAATCGTGGGTTCCTCCGGCTCAGGGAAGAGTCTTCTGGCGCATGGAATATTGGGAATCCTGCCCTATAATGCATCCATGAAGGGCGGGATTCAATATTGCGGGGAACCGCTGACAGAGAAAAAAATCAGGAAACTTCGCGGAAAAGAAATCGTTCTGGTTCCGCAGAGTACATCTTATCTGGATCCACTTATGAAAGTCGGACAGCAAATCTGCAAAGGGAAAAAAGATCCGGAAAAGAAGAGAAAGCTCGACCGTATTTTTGAGAAGTATTCGTTGGATAAAAAGGTGCAGGAACAGTATCCATTTGAATTGTCAGGCGGAATGACGAGACGGATCATGATTTCCACGGCATTGATCGAAACACCGAAACTGGTCATCGCAGATGAGCCGACACCGGGACTGGACCCGAAGCTTGCCAGACGTGCGATGGAGCATTTCAGGCAGCTTGCATATATGGGGGCAGCAGTACTCATCATTACCCATGATCTGGAACTGGCACTTGAGACAGCAGACCGGATTCAGGTGTTTTATGCAGGATATACGGTTGAAGATGCAATGGCAGAGGATTTTGCGAAGGAAGAAACCCTGCGGCATCCCTATACAAAAGCGTTGTGGAGGGCTATGCCGAAGAATGGATTTCATTACATTGACGGGGTACAGCCGTATGCCAGAGACAGGAAACAGGGATGTCCGTTTGCTTCACGATGTGAGAAATGTACGGACAGATGTCAGGAGAAAGAGATTCCATGGCGGCTGGCAGGAAACGGCTATGTGAGGTGCATTTATGATACTTGAAGCAAAGAATCTTTCTTTTTGTTATGAAGAAAAGGGGAGACAGATTTTAAATCAGTTCAGTCTGCGTGCAGACAGCAGTGAAAGAGTAGGAATCGTAGCTCCAAGCGGATTTGGAAAAACGACTTTATGTAAGCTGCTGGCAGGATACGAAGAACCGGAAAGCGGCGAAATCCTGTTGGATGGAAAACAACTACAGTCCTATAAAGGGTACTGCCCGGTACAGATGATCTGGCAGCATCCGGAACAGGCAGTGAATCCGAGGCTTCGGATGCGGGCAGTCTTCGAAGAAGGTGACCAGGCGGATCCGGCACTTATGGAGAAACTGGGAATAGAACCGGACTGGCTGAATCGTTTCCCAACAGAACTTTCCGGTGGTGAACTGCAGAGATTCTGTATTGCAAGAGCACTTGGAAAGAGAACCCGATTTCTGTTGGCAGACGAGATCAGTACTATGCTGGATCTCATTACTCAGAGCCAGATCTGGCATTTTCTGATAGAAGAAACCCAGAGACGGGGAATTGGGATGATCGTGGTCAGTCATGATTCAGAACTTGTAGAAAAGGTGTGTACCAGAGTGGTGAAGCTGGATAAAAAGCAATAGAAAAGTTTACTTGCATATAGTAAAGAGACTTACATATTTCCGGAAATTTTTCAGAAAATAGCAAGTCTCTTCATTAGTTTGCATCATTTTAGCAGAACTACTTAGTGTTATTTAGCATCCAAATAATTCCGCAGTTTTTTTCATACGCTCTGCAATCGGAACGCCAAACGGACAGCGGGATTCGCATGCCTGACATCCGATACATTCAGATGCTTTGTGCTCCAGAAGTTCATAGTGAGACTGAACAGTTGCAGGCACTTTCGGCTGCATGGTTGCCAGGTCGTAGAATTTGTTGATCATGGCAATGTCCAGGTCGGATACGCATGGTTTGCAGTGACCGCAGTAGGTGCATTCTCCACGGTATGAGTGAAGTGGCGCATTGGCAAGTACGGATGCGTAGTCTTTTTCCTCTTCAGAAGAAGTTTCATATGCGACTGCTGCGTCTACCTGTTCTTTGGTATCGTAGCCGCACATAATGGAACAGACTGCGGGTCTGGTCAGGGCGTAGTGGACGCACTGGACAGGGGTGAGAGTGACACCGAATGGAGAACGCTTCTCGTCAAAAAGTCTGCCGCCTGCGAAGCCTTTCATAACGGTGATTCCTACGTCATTCTGTTCACAGACTTTGTATAAGCGGGCACGTTCCGGATCAATTCCCTTCAGATTTGAATCAAATTCTTCTGCAAACATGGTATCAATGTTTTCACTTGCAGGAAGCATATCAAATGCCGGGTTGATGCTGAAGAGAATCATTTCCACAAAGCCAGATTCAGCGGCTTTGATAGCTACTTTCGGGTTGTGTGAACTCATACCGATATGGCGGATCACGCCGGTATTCTTTAATTCCATGACATAGTCCATATAATCAGAATGCTGGATATTTTCCCATTCTTCTTCGGAATCTATGTAGTGGATCATACCGAGATCAATATAATCTGTCTGCAGTTTTTTTAACAAGTCTTCGAATGCAGGACGGACATATTTCATATCTCTGGTGCGGTAATACTGGTTATCTTTCCATGTGGAACCGATATGTCCCTGAATAAACCATTCACTGCGGTTATCCTTGATTCCTTTTCCAATGATATCTCTGGATTTCGGATCTGCCATCCAGCAGTCAAGGATGTTGATTCCTTTAGAAGATGCATAGTGGATCAGTTCAATTCCCTCTTCTTCCGGATGGCGCTCCAGCCATTCTCCACCGAAGCCAATCTCACTTACTTCCAGTCCGGTTTTCCCTAATCTTCGAGTTTTCATTATTGATTTCCTCCTCGTATATAATAATTCTAGTGTAATGCATAAAGCATACTCTAAGTCAAGAAGATTTAATAAAATTTTTATTGACTATTCGTAAAGATAGAATGTAGAAGAATTTTGATAAAAAATATGAGAGGAAAATCCATTTCTTTTTGGCAGATAATATATAGCAAAGAAGCAAATGGAAGATTGACTTATGAATAAATAAATGATAGAATGATACAAGATAAAATATTAGCTATTTTGAATGAAATAGTGTAATTTTGGATAAAATATTATCCGTAAAGTAAGGAGAAACAATGGAGCAACTTGTATGGGAAACAGCAGAGGAACTGGATCAGAAACTTGCACAAAGAGTGCGTAACATCAGAAAACGACGCTCTATTTCTCAGGAAAGATTATCTTCCATGAGCGGAGTAAGCTACGGTTCAATTAAAAGATTTGAAACAACAGGACAGATATCATTGATATCACTGACAAAAATTGCCATGGCATTGGACATTGCAGATGAACTTAGAAATATTTTTACACATGTGCCATATAAGAATATTCAGGAGGTCATAAATGAAACAAGGTAATGCATTACAGGTACTTTATGATGGAAAACTTGTGGGAACACTGGCTATGACTGCGGATCATAAAGCGGCATTTCAATACAGTGAAGAATGGATTGAAAATGGCTTCCCGATCAGTCCATTTTCACTTCCTCTTAAAGAACAGGTTTTTGTCCCGACAAAGGATTATTTTAACGGATTATTTGGAGTATTTGCAGACAGTTTACCAGATAATTGGGGCAGATTATTGTTAAATCGTTTACTGCGTGCACATAAACAAAATCCAGATAAACTGACAGTCTTGGATCGTCTGGCGATTGTTGGAAAATCAGGTATGGGTGCGCTTACTTATTATCCAGAAAGGGAAATTAATGAGAAATATGGCGATGTGGATCTGGATGAACTGGCAGAGCAATGTCAGAAAATATTAAATACGGAATACTCTGACAAACTGGACGAATTATATCGGTTGGGTGGTACAAGTGGTGGTGCCAGACCGAAAATTATGACTACAATTGATGGAGAGGAATGGATCATTAAATTTCCGGCTCATGTGGATGGAAAAAATGCAGGAAAAATGGAGTATGATTATTCATGCTGTGCGAAAGAGTGTGGCATTACAATGAGTGAAACAAGGCTTTTTACATCAGAGAAATGTGAAGGTTATTTTGGCATTAAGCGGTTTGACAGAATATCAGATAAAAATGGGCAAAAGAGAATTCATATGCTGACAGCAGCGGCTTTGCTGGAATTAGACTTTGAACAGCCAAGTCTGGACTATCACAGCCTGATGAAACTGACCAAAATATTGACGAGAGATGATGAGAAAGACATAGAAGAAATGTTTTGCAGGATGTGTTTTAATGTTTTTGCACATAACAGAGATGATCATTCGAAGAATTTCACATATTTATATGATGAAGAAAATGACAGATGGTCTTTAAGTCCGGCATATGACCTTACTTATAGCAACACATATTACGGAGAACACACAACAACAGTTGACGGAAATGGGCGAAATCCGGGCAGGAAAGAACTTCTGGCTGTGGGAATTGCGGCAGGTATGAAGAAAGAGACATGTGTGGAAAGTATGAATATGATAGAAAAGTGTGTGAAAAATATGCTTGGAAATTATCTTTAAATAACAGAATGTTGGGAGGGATTGTTTAATTTAGCAATCCCTTTAAGAACTTTAATTGAAAAATCTATGCTTTAATAATGAATCAGGAAAGTGGCGTTTCACGAAATCTTAGATATTCTATAAATTTCTGTGTTGCTGGAGTGAGGCGTTTTCTGTTTTTCATGGCAAGATAGATTTCGCGGTAATATGGTTCTTGCAGTGAGCGGATTTCAAGTTGATAGGGGATTCGCCGCAGGATCATGTCCGGGAGGATGCCTATGCCGAGTCCTCATTCTGCCATGGACATGATGGAGAAGTCTTCCCATGTAGTGAAGCGAATGTTGGGATGTACGTGATTCTTTTCCAGCAGGTCTGAAGATTCACTTTTAGATAGACAACATAATAAACAAAGTCTGCTTAAGAGGAATCATATCATTTTGGAGACTTGCGCCTGATTTTTATACTATCATCTGGAATAACATTACCATAAGCGGCATTGTGATGATAGAGAACAGTGTGGTTACAACATTGATTGCGCTTGCGTATCGCGAGTCATTTCCGTATACCTGGCACATCTGAGTTACTGTAGATGCAGATGGTGTAATAACTGCCAGAAAAACAATCAGCATGATCTGATTTCCGTCAGCGGAAAGTGAAGCCAGATGACTGAATTTCAGCAGTACGAGTGAGAATAAAGGCATTGCAATCAGTCGCAGAAATGAAATAAAATAGACTTTTTTATTTGCAAAAATCTGTTTCAGATTCATACCTGCGAAGAGTATACCTGTTACAAACATACTTGCAGGACCAATCATGCTGCCGACTGCACTAAGGGTATTTCCAATAATTTCCGGCAGACGGATGCGGGTAAAGAAAAGTATGATGCCAATAAAAATTGAAATCATATTGATATTTAATACAATCTTCTTCCAGTCGTAAGATGGTTCACGGCTAATAATCTTTTTGCAATGTGTCCAGAGAAAAACAAGCTGCACACTCATGAAAACACATCCGTACAGTACCCATTCCTGGCCTAAAATAAATGTTACGATCGGTACGATCAGATTTCCTGAATTGGAGTAATATACAGAAGCGATTTCCACCTCATTTAAATGTAGAAGTTTTCCAAGGACTGAAAGAATGATCAGAAGAATTATCTGAATCATGACAGATGCTGCAAGAGCAATGAGCAGTCCTTTGACCGTATCCATGGTGTAATCTACCTGAAATGCATTGATGATCACGCAGGGAATAATCAGATAGAGGACGATTTTGGATAAAACTTTGCTGTCATCATCTTTTAAAAGCCCTGTTTTTACAATTAAAAATCCCATGAAGATCATAAGAAAAAGCTCTGCGATCTGCTCCATGAGAAGAATACTGATATGCATAAAATTATCTCCTGTCATTTTTGGTATAATTTTTAGTATAAATTGAAATCAGGGATATTATAGAGCGTTTACAAATCAAGTGCAATCTGAATTTTTCTAAAAAGTAGAAATAGTGAGAGAATGGTTGGTTGAATGGTAACTATTGTCCAGAAAGCGGAATGTATGATAATTGTTGTACCATGGCAGAAAAAAGAATATACTCATATTATCAATCAAAAGGAGGTCACAGATTTGGGACAGTTTCTAAACAGCAGAGAACCGTATGATAAATATAAAACCGTTATGAACGGAACTTATTTTGTGGATAAATCTGAAATACTGGAAGAATTGATTCCGGCGCTGCAGCAGGAACAGAGATTTTTTTGTATCACCCGTCCAAGACGTTTTGGAAAAACAATCATGGCGAATTCTGGCAGTAGGAATCAGCTATGATGAAGAGACAAAAGAACATGCATGTAAGGTGGAAGAATTGTAAAAAAGCGGTAAATGTGAAATACAAAAGATAAAACAATAAGATAGCAGGAAAAGGAAAATACATATGGAAATTTTAGAGATTATTTTGCCGGTGCTTGTTATGGTTGCGCTGGGAATGGGGTGCAGAAAAAGAAAGTTACTGAACCAGAATGGCATTGACAATATGAAAATTCTGGTAACGAATATTATGCTGCCGGTAGCAATCTTTCATGCATTGGCAACTGCAGAGTACAGCAGTGAAACAGGAATTCTTGTTCTGATCATGTTTGTGATGCTGGTCATTTCTTTTGGAATCGGCTTTTTGTTGAAACCATTTATGGAAGAGACATATAGAAAATATCTTCCATTTATGGTCTGTGTTTATGAAGGTGGCATGATGGCGTATCCTTTATATACCAGTTTATGCGGCAGTGAAAAATGAGACAGAGGAAATAGAGAATGAAAGTAATGGGAATTGATATCGGTACAACTACGATCAGTATGGTACTGACAGAGGCAGATACAGGGAAAATGATCGCAAGGGAAACTGTAGAGCATCGCTCTTTTCTGAAAAGTGAGATACCTGAGCAGAAGATACAGGATCCGGAGCGTATTTATGAGATTGTGACAGAGCTTGCCAACCGGATGGAGAAAGAATATGGTCTGCCTGATGGAATCGACTTTACCGGGCAGATGCATGGGATGCTGTATGTAGATGCTTCCGGTAGGGCGGTGAGTCCTCTTTATACATGGCAGGATGGAAGCGGAGAGCTTTTATTGGAGAACGGAGAAAGCAGTGTACAGCTTTTAAAAGAAGTTGGTGCAGCGGCATCAGGATACGGGATCGTGACTCATTTTTATCTGCAGAAAAAAGGACAGATTCCGGGAATGGAATCAGGAGAAATCCGCTGATGAGGAAAATGGCGGAGAAAATGTTCGGAATGCCTATGGATGTTGCGGAATATGAAGAAGAGGCAGCTTATGGAGCAGCAGTCTGCGCGTGGAATGTAATCGCAGAAAAACAGAAATAACAAAGTTTATTCTGGTTACTGTTCACAGGTAATATCCCGCGAGGTGTTTTTTGTGAGCGAAGGTCACAGAAAACCCGAGACATACCGCGCGAATTTATGCGATTAGCATAAATTCTGTGCATCGC
>NZ_JBQHWS010000069.1:0-18906 GCF_052063845.1 Blautia sp. HCP3S3_D9 | reverse complement strand
TGGAAAAGTATCGTTATCTTTTTCAATGCGCAAAGGAAAGCAATGATTTTGATTCATTTATGAAATTCGCAGTGTAGTTTTGTGCAATTTTTCAAATTTGCTCATTTATAGATATGAATTACAAATATTTTGAATCTCAAAATATTATAACAAAGAAAAAGTAGAACGTAAAGTCAAAATATTCATTTCCTTCATATGTTCTACTTTTTAAACACTCTGTCATTAATTTTTAAAACAGAATTTGTGAAATATTTTTTATTTTGCTGTAGTACTTCCGAATCCACCATTGCGGATTTCAGTCGCATCGTCGTCTACTGTAATTCCATACTCTACAAAGATTCCCTGCATAAATCCTGTATCTGCCGGAATTGTCAGAGTTTTATTTTCATTGGAATCGTTTGTAATCTTAGCAAAAATATGTCCTTCGTTGTCTGAGTAGAAATAATCGCTGTCAATGATGCCTACTGTATTGTTGAGCTGGAGACGGTATTTGAAGCCAAGCCCGCTTCTCGGATAGCATTTCAGTACCCATTCCGGTTGCATTTCTACACGGATTCCTGTCGGGATCTTTACTGTTTCGCCTGGTTTCAGGGTAAATTCTGCCGGTGCGAAGAAGTCATATCCTGCACTTCCGGCTGTTGCTCTCTTTGGCAGGCGGATGGATTCGTATACTTTCTCTGCTTCTTCCTGAGACTGTACAAAAGTGTCGATCCAGTCTGCTGTGAAGCGTTCTTTGCTTACTTTATGGAATTTTGCGATTCGTTTCATTTTCATTTTTCCTCTCTTTAGCAAAACAGACAGTTCAGGTACACCTGAGCATACTTGAACTGCCTGTATATTTCTTATTTATGCAATACAACTTTTCCTTCATGAAGAGTTTTGGGAACATCGATCACTCTCTGATTGCTGGAGCCTTTCCATTTCAGGGAAAGTTCTTTCTTGTCCACCTCAAATTCACCGTCTACGCAGACATCCAGATAACGCACGACTTCTTCTTTGCAGATTTCCTCCCAGCGGAAACCTGTATAAAGCCAGATTGTCTTGCCCGGATATCTCTTTCTGATTTCCTTCGCAAAGGCTGTTACCTCAGTGATATTTGCCGGGTGTAGCGGATCTCCGCCGGAGAATGTGATTCCGCTCACATAGTCCTTGTCCAGCTCCTCATAAATCTCTGCACGTTCCGCCTCAGTAAAAGGCAGTCCGCCGTTTGGATCCCAGGTGACAGGATTCTGGCACTCCGGACAGCAGTGATTACATCCTGCTACCCAGAGCACTACACGAAGTCCGTCGCCATTAAGCATATCGTCCTTGGTAATATTGTGATATCTCATAATTTTTTACGCTTCTTCCGGTACGTCCTTCATGCTGAAGCTGATTCTTCCCATCTTGTCTTTGCCAAGGCAGACAACCTTAACTTTATCGCCAAGTGTGAGAACGTCCTCAACACGGTTGATTCTTTCTTTACAGATCTTGGAAATGTGTACCATTCCCTCTTTGCCTGGTGCAAATTCGATGAATGCACCGAACTCTTTGATGCTGACCACTTTACCTGTGAAGATCTGTCCTGCTTCGAAGTCAGTTGCAATGATCTTAACCATGTTAGCTGCCTCATCCATGCTCTTCTGGTCTACGCCGCAGATAGATACTGCACCTTCATCTGTGATGTCGATCTTAACGCCTGTACGCTCGATGATTGTGTTGATAGTCTTTCCTCTCTGACCTACAACATCACCGATCTTCTGAGGGTCGATCTGAATCTGGATGATCTTCGGAGCATATTCGCCTACAGTTGTACGTGGAGCTGCAATGCATTTCTCCATAACTTCTGTCAAGATGTATTCTCTTGCTTCTTTTGTACGTCTGATTGCTTCTTCTACGATCGGTCTTGTCAATCCATGGATCTTGATATCCATCTGGATTGCTGTGATACCGTCATGTGTTCCGGCTACCTTGAAGTCCATATCTCCGAAGAAGTCTTCCAGTCCCTGGATATCTGTCAGAACGATGTAATCATCATCTGTCTCGCCTGTTACCAGACCGCAGGAAATACCAGCTACCGGTTTCTTGATCGGTACGCCTGCTGCCATCAGAGACATAGTAGATGCGCAGATACTTGCCTGAGAAGTAGAACCGTTGGATTCAAATGTCTCAGATACAGTACGGATCGCATATGGGAATTCCTCTTCGCTTGGAAGTACAGGAACCAGTGCTCTCTCAGCAAGTGCACCATGTCCGATCTCACGACGTCCCGGTCCTCTGGATGGTTTTGTCTCACCTACAGAGTAGGACGGGAAGTTGTAGTGATGCATATATCTCTTTGTAGTTTCGAACTCATCAAGTCCGTCAAGTCTCTGTGCTTCTGCAAGAGGAGCAAGAGTTGTAATTGTACAGATCTGTGTCTGTCCACGTGTGAACATAGCAGAACCATGTACTCTCGGGATGATATCTGTCTCTGCTGCCAGAGGACGGATCTGTGTGATCGCACGGCCATCTGGACGTTTATGGTCTTTTAAGATCATTTTACGTACAGTCTTCTTCTGGTACTGATATACAGCTTCGCCAAGAACTGCAAGCCATTCTTCATTGTCAGCAAAAGCTTCTTTCAGCTTCTCTGTTACCTGGCGGATGTTCTCTTCTCTTGTCTGTTTGTCATCAGAGAATACTGCAACTTCCATTTCTTCCGAAGGCACGATTTCTTTGATCGCTGCGAAAAGTTCTTCCGGAACAGCGCACGATTCATAGCTGTGTTTTGGTTTGCCGCATTCTTCTACGATCTTATCGATAAATTTGATGATTTCCTGGTTTACTTCGTGAGCTTTGTAGATAGCTTCGATCATCTTATCTTCCGGAACTTCTTTTGCACCGGCTTCGATCATGATTACTTTCTCTCTTGTGGAAGCTACTGTAAGCTGAAGATCAGAAACATCTTTCTGTGCCATAGTCGGGTTGATGATATACTCACCATTAATGAGACCAACCTGTGTAGTTGCACATGGACCGTCAAACGGGATATCGGAAATGCAGGTTGCGATAGAGGAACCAAGCATAGCCGGGATCTCCGGATTACACTGTGGATCAACAGACATAACCATGTTTACTAATGTTACGTCATTTCTGTAGTCCTTCGGGAACAGAGGACGCATTGGTCTGTCGATTACACGGGAAGTAAGGATTGCATGTTCGCTTGCTTTTCCCTCTCTCTTATTGAATCCTCCAGGGATTTTTCCTACTGCATACATTTTCTCTTCGTATTCAACGCTTAACGGGAAGAAATCGATTCCTTCTCTTGGCTCTTTAGATGCTGTTGCTGTAGATAAAACTGTAGTATCGCCATAATGCATTAATGCAGCACCGTTTGCCTGTTTCGCAACACGGTTGATATCTACTGTTAAGGTTCTTCCAGCTAATTCCATGGAATAACTTTTGTACATACGTTCATTCTCCTTTTTTCATATTGGGGTTGTTATATTACTTTGCAAAACTGCCCACATTATCATTGGGGCTTTTCATGAAATCATTACTTATAAAACAGGAGTCCGAAACAACTGAAAAAACTACTTTCATTAAAATAATCTTTTCAGTAGTCTCGGAAATAACTCCTGTCACATTGCGCAGTTTCTGAACATGCAGACACATCCAGAACAACAATTTAACTTACATAAAAAGGGAGGCGGATGGAAATCCGCCCCCTTCCGCATACTAAAAGGCTATTATTTTCTTAAGCCTAATTTTTCAATCAGTGCACGGTATCTTTCGATGTCTGTTTTCTTCAGGTAAGCTAACAGTCCACGTCTCTGACCTACCATTTTCAGAAGACCACGTCTGGAGTGATGATCTTTATGGTTGCTCTGTAAATGCTCTGTAAGTTCCTGAATTCTTGCTGTAAGAACTGCTACCTGTACTTCCGGTGATCCTGTATCTCCTTCAGTTCTTGCATATTCTTTCATGATTGCTGCTTTCTTTTCTTTTGAAATCATTGTGATTTCCTCCTATATTCTTATAATTATTGTTGATTGACCGCCACATATTAAGAGATGGTCGGAGTATCCTGTCCCTGAACATGGGCTAAATTCACCTTGGTTAGTATAGCACATTGACCTTGGCGTGTAAACCTCTTTTTTTACAAACTTAAAAATAAAAATCTCTGACTATAAAATCCAACATTTTATAGTCAGGTTGTATGCGAAACATTTGTCTGGAGATTTATATGCAGAATATTTTCTACAAGTACAAATTCCTCTTATTTATCAACATTTTATGTTTAAAACAAACGGATTACTTAACCTGTTTAAAGTATTCTTTTCCCTTATCCGCATCTCTCTGCAGCTGTGCTTTCAGCGCTTCCAGCGAAGAGAACTTCTGCTCTGGTCTGAGGAATTTTTTGAAATCCACTTTGCAGTATTCTCCATACAGATTCTTATTGCAGTCAAAAAGGTATGTCTCCACACCGATAAATTTCTCACCACCAACTGTAGGCTTATGCCCCACATTGGTGATTCCCTGATAGTCTTTGTCTTTGAAATGGGAAACGGTAATGTAAACGCCGTTTGGAGGCATCAGTTTCTCCACCGGAGGAATCAGGTTTGTGGTCGGGAGCAGATATTTGTGTCCCATTCCACGTCCATGTTCGATAATTCCTTCCACTGAGAAGTCGGTTCCCATAAGGTAATGGAATTTCTCCATATTTCCTCTGTTCAGTTCTTCTCTGACAAATGTGCTGCTGATCTTACGGCGTCCGTCCATTTCTTTTGGCAGAACTTCCGTATAAAATCCATATTTCTTTCCGAACTCTTTCAGCATGGTGGGAGTTCCTTTCCGCTCATAGCCAAAACGGAAATCCTCTCCAACCGCCACATAGGAGGCCTGCAGGTCCCCTATCAGTATTTCTTTTATAAAATTCTCTGCTTTCATGTGCCGTATTTTCTCAGTGAGCGGGCACTCCAACAGCACATCCACTCCCATTCCTTCCAGAACACGGCATCTCTCTTCCTTTGTGAGGATTGTTCTTGAGGCAGTTCCAAGTGCAAGTACAACCGCCTGTGCACCTTCCTGTTTCTGCTCAATAATTTTCTCAACCAGTTTCTGATGTCCGCGGTGTATACCGTCAAACTTCCCAAGTGTTACCGCACTGTGTGAAATTCTGGGAAAATCATGTTCAATCCTTAAATATTCCATCGTGTCTCCTATAGCCACATTACTGTTCTTCTATTGCAAAAAACAAGCAATCTTATTCTTTCATCAGACTGATACATCATCTGCTTTTATCTGTAACCGGATCATAAATCAGGTCAGAACATTTTTACAGGAAAATATCTGTCTCTCTTTTCATCCCACTGATAAACTCCGGCAAAAAGTCCTTCGCTGTTGCACATACGGATCCATCCGTTTTTCTCCTCTGCATCAACCAGCGCCTGTACAAGAGGATTTCCATTAGCCAGAAGTCTGTCGCCTTCTTTTGTGCAGCATACACGCGGATACTCTGCAAGGATTTTCTCGATGCCGAGAACCTTACTTTCTATCTCACCGTTCTGCGCTGCTTCTTCTGTCTGTGCCAGGGTGATGGCATCATCCAGTGTAAATCTGCCTACCTTTGTGCGCAAAAGAGTTTCCATTGCTGCCCCGCATCCAAGTTTTTCTCCGATATCATAGCACAAAGTACGGATATAGGTTCCCTTGCTGCAGGTCACGCGGAAACGTACAAGAGGCAGCGCAATCTCAAGAATCTCTATTTCATAGAAATGTACAGGTCTTGGTTTGCGCTCTACGGTCTTGCCTTCTCTGGCAAGTTCATAGAGTTTTTTTCCGTTGACTTTCAGTGCGGAATACATCGGAGGAATCTGCATGTAATCTCCTACGAAAGACTCTATTGCAGCTCTCAGTTCCTCTTCTGTGACATGAAGTTCTTCTGCCTGCGAAAGTACAGTTCCGCTCATATCCTGTGTGTCTGTGACAACACCCAGGTGCATCACTGCTTCGTATGTTTTCTCTTTATCCGTGATCATATCCACCAGACGGGTTGCTTTTCCCAGAGCCACCGGGAGTACGCCCTCTGCGTCCGGATCCAGAGTTCCGGTATGTCCAATCTTCTTCATATGAAGAATGCCGCGTAGCTTTGCTACTACATCATGGGAAGTAAAACCTTTTTCCTTGCGGATTACAATTACTCCATCCATCAGACTTCGCACTCCTGAAACTCTTTGCAGATCTGTTCTGTCACATTGTTGATGACATCATATACAGATCCCTGCAGGTCACATCCTGCTGCTCTCATATGACCGCCGCCGCCAAAGTATACCGCGATCTTGCTTACATCGACATTGCCGTTGGAACGGAGGGAAACCTTAAAGGACTGTGTTTCCAGTTCATACAGGAACATGGCAACTTCTACGCCTTCTGTAAGGCGAAGCTGGCTGACAATGCCATCCAGATCTTTGCCTTCTACTCCGTAGAATTCCATGTCTTTTTTCTTAAGATATCCGATAATGCATTTGCCATCCAGAATCAGGATACTTTCTGCAAGAACACGTCCCATAACCTGATTCTGAACGTAAGTTTTCTGATAAAAAGACTCGTCAATGATCTTGCTGAAATTGAATCCTGTCTTCATCAGCTCACCTGCGATACGCATGGTTTCCGGTGAAGTTGAGGAATACTGAAATACTCCTGTATCATGAACCATTCCTGTATAGATCGGTACAGCGATCGTGCGGGTTACTTTCTCAGGATCAAGCAGTCCATAGAGCACCTCACATGCAGAGCTTACTTCGCCCCTGATGTGATTGGTCTGTGCAAATCCCGGATTGCTGATATGATGGTCAATGCAGGCAGTTTTTTTTGCAGTGTCGAAGTACGGACCTGCAAGAGCAAGTCTGTCTCTGGCGCTTACATCGCAGGTAACAAAAAGATCGTACTCTTTGTCACCGTCCAGCTCTGTTTTGATCTCATCCATACAGTCAATATGTCCGAAAACAGGTTTCGGATTATCCAGATAAACATCTACCTGAATTTCCGGATAATAGGTTTTTACATATAAATACAATGCCATACAGGAACCAACGCAGTCACCATCCGGACGGATGTGTCCGCCGATTCCCACTGTTTTTACTCCTTCCAGTATTTCCGAAATATTCTTCATGCATTCACCCTCTCAAATCTCTTCCTGCTCCTCAGCCTGTCTGTGGGAGTTGTCTTTCTTTGTAACGTCATCAATCAGTTTGGACATATTTACGCCGTATTCAATAGATTCGTCCAGAATGAAACGGATCTCCGGTGTGTTTCTCAGATTTAAGTTGCGTGCAAGCTGGCGTCTGATGTAGCCTTCTGCACTCTTGAGGCCTTTGATGGTTGCCTCTTTTGCTTCTTTCTCTCCCAGCACACTGATGTATGCTTTACATGTTTTCAGATCAGGAGCCACTTCTACAGCCATGACAGATGTCATTGGATGAATACGCGGGTCCTTGATCTCGTTGCGGATAATGGTGCTGAGTTCTTTCTGAACTTCTCCATTGATCCGTGTATTCTTAATACTGTTTTTTCTCATTTTAATATACTCCTATATTCAGATATAATAATGATTTTCTCACTCCAGCGTCTGTATCTCCGAACCATTACCGTTCACTTCCGCAGTAATGTTATCAAAACACCTCCTGAAAAACAGCAAACAACGACTCAGAAACATCCGTGTCAAATATCAAATTATATCTGTTACAAATAAGGTGCGCGTCACGCTGTCCGTAACACCATGAATCGCGCACCCCATATTTACATTAACTATCTAGGTACTGTTCACTCCGCTCACAGTACAACGCTCCGCGATGCACAGAATTTATGCTAATCGCATAAATTCGCACTGTATGTCTCGGGATTTTGACATATTCATGTCAAAACACCTCGCGGAATAGTGGTATGTGAACAGTAACTATCTAGGTACTTCTACCATGATATAAGCTTCTACTTTATCTTCTTCCTTGACATCGTTAAATCCGTCAAATACAAGACCACACTCGTATCCTGCCTTAACTTCCTTAACATCGTCTTTGAATCTCTTCAGGGATGCAAGTTCGCCTTCGAAGATCTGCTCGCCTTCTCTGGAAATACGAACCTTGCAGTTTCTCTGGAAGATACCATCCAGGATATAGCTTCCTGCGATTGTTCCAACACCGGATGCTTTGAACAGCTGACGTACTTCTGCATGACCGATAACTTTCTCCTCGAATACAGGATCCAGCATACCCTTCATGGCAGCTTCCACATCTTCGATTGCCTGATAGATGACTCTGTACAGACGAAGATCTACACCTTCCTGCTCAGCAAGCTGTTTTGCTGTTGCATCAGGACGAACGTTAAATCCGATGATGATCGCGTTAGATGTAGCTGCAAGACTTACGTCAGATTCATTGACAGCACCAACACCGCCATGGATTACTTTTACAACTACTTCTTCGTTGGAAAGCTTTGTTAAGCTCTGTTTTACGGCTTCTACAGATCCCTGTACGTCTGCTTTGACGATGATCGGCAGCTCTTTCAGATCGCTTGCCTGAATCTGGTCAAAGAGGTTATCCAGAGACAGTTTGCCCTTAGTTTCTTCAAGAAGACGGTTCTTATTCTCAGATACAAATGCACCTGCGAAGTTCTTCGCTTCTTTATCGCTCTCGAATGAAAGGAGGATCTCACCTGCATTCGGAACATCACCAAGTCCGAGGATTTCTACCGGAGTAGACGGACCTGCTTCTTTAATTCTGCGTCCTTTATCGTCCATCATTGCACGAACTTTACCATTACATGCTCCTGCTGCAATGAAGTCTCCTACATGGAGAGTACCTTTCTGAACAAGGATAGTAGCAACAGGACCTTTACCTTTATCAAGCTGAGCCTCAATTACAAGACCTCTTGCTTCACGGTTCGGATTTGCTTTGAGTTCACAAACTTCTGCTGTAAGCAGGATCATCTCAAGAAGAGTATCGATTCCTTCTCCTGTGTGTGCAGATACAGGAACGAAGATTGTGCTTCCGCCCCAGTCTTCCGGAATCAGTTCATACTCGGAAAGTTCCTGTTTTACACGTTCGATATTTGCACTTGGTTTATCAATCTTATTGATGGCTACGATGATCTCAACACCTGCTGCTTTTGCATGGCTGATAGCCTCTACAGTCTGAGGCATTACACCATCATCTGCTGCTACGACCAGAACTGCGATATCTGTGGAGTTTGCACCACGCATACGCATGGCTGTAAAAGCTTCATGTCCAGGTGTATCCAGGAATGTGATCTTCTGACCGTTAACCTCTACTACAGAAGCACCGATATGCTGTGTGATACCGCCGGCCTCGCCGCGTGTTACGTTTGTCTTACGGATTGCATCCAGAAGAGATGTTTTACCATGATCGACATGACCCATAACACAGACTACAGGTGGTCTCGGAACCATATCTTTCTCGTCTTCTTCGTCCTCTTTGAGGAGTTCTTCGATGACGTCCACTTTCTCTTCTTTTTCTGCGATGATATCGTAATCCAGAGCGATCTCCTGAGCTTTCTCAAAGTCGATCTCATGGTTTACAGTAACCATCATACCTTCCATGAAGAGTTTCTTAACGATCACTGACGGCTGCATCTTCATTGCTTCTGCCAGTTCACGGATTGTCATCTTTTCCGGAAGTGTGATTTCTTTAACCTCAGGTTTCTTCTCTTCCTGTTTTGGCTGTGGAGTTGGTTTCTGCAGAGCTTTCGGGATTCTGGAATTCTTGTTGAATCCACCCTGATTTGGTCTGCGTCCGCCGCTCTGGCTCTTATCGAAATCTTTCTTCTTATTCTTGTTTTCTCTGTCGCGCTCTCTCTTGCTGTCTTTGGAAGTCTTGGTCAGTTCCGGTGCAAATACCATATCATCATTCTTTCTGGTATTCTGGCGCTGTCCCTGACGTCCCTGACCGCCGCCGAAGCGTCCGTCGCGTCCCTCACTTCTGTTTCCATCCGGACGGCCCTGACCATTACCCTGTGGTCTGCCTCCCTGGCGGTTATCGCCCTGAGATCTTCCCTGGCTGCCGAAACGTCCACCCTGACGATTTCCATCGCCCTGGAATCTTCCACCCTGGCCATCACCCTGGGATCTTCCCTGACCGCCGAAACGTCCACCCTGACGATTTCCATCGCCCTGTGGTCTTCCACCCTGGCGTCCCTGACCGTCACCCTGGGATCTTCCCTGACTGCCGAAGCGTCCGCCCTGACGATTTCCATCGCCCTGAGCTCTGCCTTCGCCCTGGAATCTTCCCTGACGGTTTCCGTCTCCCTGCGGTCTTCTGTTACCGGCATTGGAACGGTCTCCATTATTTCTTCTTGGTCTGTCACCATCTGTTCTGTTATCAGAAGATTTTCCTTCTGTATTTCTTGGCGCACCTGTTCTCTCGCCTTCGGCTTTTGCCGGTTTCTTTCTTGTTGTTTTTCCTCCGTCACTTGCATTCTGTGCATGGTAAACACGGATAATATTTTTTTTCTTTTTAGGTGTTTCAGCTTTATCTCCTTCAGATTTTGCTGTTACAACCTTTTCTTCTGTCTTGGGAGTATCCAATTTCGCAATATGCTCCTTTCCCCTGTTATTATTTGAAAATCTATTTTTTACCACCGAAATCAGAGGCTCATCCACCATACTCATATGGCTCTTGACTTCAACACCTCTGGATTTCAGAAACTCGATTACTTCTTTGTTCTGTCGTCCAAGCTCTCCTGCCAGCTCATGTACCCGCAATTTAGACAATTGCTATACCTCCTTCATGATTGCTTTCGCAAAGTTCTCATCCTGGACAGCCAGACAGGCACGGTACTCCTTTCCCATTGCTCTGCCTAAACTCTCTTTATCTGAGAGGAAGTAGATTGGAACTTCGTAAAAACTGCACATGTTCCGAAATTTCTTCTTTGTATTCTCGGAGGCATCCTCAGCCACGATCACAAGCAGTCCTTTTCCGGTCTTAACAGATTTCTCTGTAGAAAATTCTCCGCTTACGGTCTTGCCCGCTTTGGTAGCCAGCCCTATCAGCGACAGTACTTTGTTATTTTTCAATATCTTCCAGCTCCTTTTTAAGTCGTTCATATACTTCGTCCGGAACTGCAGTCTTCAGAGAATGCTCAAGTCCGTGATTCTTGATCGCTTTGTCCAGACATTCTCTGGAAAAGCAGAGATACGCGCCTCTGCCGTTCTTCTTGCCGGTAGTGTCAAGTACGATCTCATCTTCAGTGGTCTTAAGGACTCTGATCATTTCTTTCTTGCTTTTCATTTCCCTGCAGCCGGTACACTGGCGCATAGGAATCTTACTCTTCGTCTTCATTCTCTTCTGCTTCCTGAACTTCTTCAGACTCTTCGTCTACAGGAACCTCTTCTGCTGCATCTTCTGTTTCAACATCATCTGTTTCAATATCATCTGCATCAGCATCTGTAATTTCTTCAGAAGCAGTCTCTTCTGTTTCCTCTGCTTCGTCATCATAATCATAGAAATCACCGGACTCTTTTGCCTGAGTCTCGCTCTTGATATCGATCTTGAAGCCAGTAAGTCTTGCTGCAAGACGTGCATTCTGTCCTTCTTTACCGATTGCAAGAGAAAGCTGATAATCAGGAACAACTACTAAAGCTGTCTTCTCATCAGGATCTGCCATAACTGCGATAACTTTTGCAGGGCTTAATGCATTCTCGATCAGGATTGCCGGGTTCTCATCCCAGTTGATGATATCAATCTTCTCACCGCGAAGTTCCTCAACTACTGCATTGACACGGGCACCGTTCATACCTACGCATGCGCCTACTGCATCTACGTCCGGATCGTTGCTCCATACAGCGATCTTTGTACGGGAACCTGCCTCACGGGCAATGCTCTTGATTTCAACAGTTCCGTCTTTTACTTCTGCTACTTCGGATTCGAAGAGACGTTTTACAAGACCCGGATGAGTTCTGGATACAAGGATACGTGGTCCTTTCGGTGTATCCTTAACTTCGAGGATATATACTTTGATTCTCTCAGTCGGCTCGAAAGTCTCACCTTTTACCTGCTCGTTCTCGCTTAATACTGCATCTGCCTTACCAAGGTTGATACTTACATTCTTGCCCATCACACGCTGTACGATACCGGTTACTACTTCTTTCTCTTTTCCGTAGTATTCGTCAAACAGTACCTTACGCTCTTCCTCGCGGATCTTCTGCAGAATGACGTTCTTTGCATTCTGTGTTGCGATACGTCCGAATTCCTTGGACTGGATCGGAACCTGTACCATTGCGCCGATCTCAGCTCTGGATGTGATCTTTAATGCATCTGCAAGCGAGATCTCCATTGCAGGATCTTCTACATATTCTACGATGTTTCTGTCGGCATACACTGCGAAGTCACATGTTTCCGGATCAATGGTCACATGTACGTTGTCAGCTTTACCAAAATGGTTCTTGCAAGCCTGGATCAGAGACTGCTCGATTGCTTCAAGCAGTGTATCTTTGCTGATATTTTTTTCCTTTTCAAGGATATCCAGCGCCTCCATTAACTCTCTGTTCATTTTTTTCTTATCCTCCCGAATTTATCAACTAAAACTCTATTGCGAGGCGTATCAGGGCTGTGTCTTTCTTGTCAAAAACACGCTCGGTTCCATCCTCATCGATTGTCACACTGTTACTATCATATGCGGTTAAAACCCCGCAGAACTCTTTTTGTTTCTCGATTGGCCGGTAGGTACGGATCTCCACCTGTTTTCCTAAGTTTCTCTCAAAGTCTTTTTCTTTCTTGAGCGGTCTGTCCAGTCCCGGAGAACTGATCTCCATAATGTAACTGTCTTCGATGAAGTCATTCTCGTCCAGTTTGTCGCTGAATGCTCTGCTGACTACTTCGCAGTCATTTACTGTAATTCCGCCTGGCTTATCAATATATCCTCTCAGATACCAATTGCCTGCTTCCTTCACATATTCTACATCAACCAATTCAAAACCGTTTTGTTCTACGATCGGTGCCAGAAGTTCCTCTGCGCGCTTTTCATATTCTTCCCGTCTGCTCATTTTCCCACCTGCCTTTCTATGCAACAAATAAGAGTGGGCTCACGCCCACTCCCATGTTTACAAGTTCTAATTTAGCTGTATTGTAACACCAATTCTTTACAATTGCAAGGCTTTTCCTGTAAAAACCTTGATTTTACTGGATTTGTTGGTTTTTCAGACCGTAAAATAATATTTTATATCCGCGGTTTCGTTCCTTTACTGTCTCGTTTGGACAGTTTCACCTTGTTGAGAACATAAGGTTTGTCATGATAAGTGATCGTATATTCCTGGCGGCTTTCCAGAAGATATGCATGATCCAGCTTATCTCCTTCTGCCAGCTTCATTCCCCTCACACCGATGGATGTTTTCTTCATAGAAGAAATATCCTGCCTCTGGAATCTGAGGAAGTATCCACCCTCACTCTGGAGGACTACCTGTTCCATCTCATCTGCTGAACCTACGAAGATCAGAGAATCTTCTTCTGCTAATTTCGTGGATACAATTGTTCTCTTCGCCACATCAAACTCCGCACCGCTTACCAGCTTACACATAGAAGCTGCTGTAACAAACAAAAGTGTATTTTCTTTTATGGATGCCAGCGGCGCAACGTAAAGCATTCGCTCCTGTGCACTATCATAATTGCTTAAGTTATCTGCCGGCATTCCTTTATCTCTGAAACGCACCAGCGGAATATCCGCAACTTTGATACTGTGCATCTTCCCGTTATCTGTAAAAATACAGATCTTATCTGTATTCATACAGTTAAATACATATTTGTTCTCTGCATTGGCAGCTTCTTTATTTCTCTCATAAGCAGATTTATCAATAATTCTCATGTATCCGAAGCGGTCCATCAGGAATGTAACTTCCATTTCTTCCATCTTCTTCTCTTCATACACAACTTCCTCTGCATTCTCGATCACTGTACGGCGTTTGGTTCCGTATTCTTTCTTGATCTGGTCCAGATCTTTCATGATTACTTCTGCCATGGAATCATAATTATTCAGGATATCTTCATATAATGCAATGTTCTTCATTGTCTCTGCATAGTCTGCCTGAAGTGCTTCGATCTCCAGACCAATCAGCTTGTACAGACGCATATCCAGGATTGCTGCTGCCTGTTTTTCTGAAAAGCGCAGCTTCTGTGCAGCTTTCTCACTGACTTTGCTCTTGAACTTGATTCCCTCTATCACACCATCGACCAGGCATTTCTTTACCTGTTCTCTGTTCTTGCTTCCACGCAGGATCTCGATGATCAGGTCTATCACATCACATGCTTTGATGAGACCTTCCTGAATTTCTTTCTTCTCCTGCTCTTTGTTCAGAAGTGTGGTGTATTTTCTGGTTGTGACATCGAATACGAAGTCTACATGATGCTCAATCACCTGCTTCAGACTCAGTGTCTCTGGTCTGCCGTCTGCAACTGCCAGCATGTTTACGCCAAAGGTATCTTCCAGCTTGGTCTTCTTATAGAGCATATTTGTAAGATTCTCTACATCTGCATCACGTTTCAGATCGAGAACGATACGGATTCCCTCTTTGGAAGACTGGTTGGAGATATCCACGATATCTGTTGTCTTCTTGTTCTCTACCAGGGATGCGATATCATTCAGGAATTTTCCGATATTTGCACCGATCATCGTGTACGGGATCTCAGTGATTACAAGCTGCTGTCTGCCGCCTTTAAGCTTCACTGTCTCCACTTTACCTCTGACACGGAGTTTACCTGTTCCTGTTTCGTAAATCTTGAGCAGATCATCTTTATTTACTACCAGACCGCCCGTCGGGAAATCCGGTCCCTTGAGATAACGCATCAGACCTTTGACGCTGATGTCGTTATTCTTCATATATGCTTTTACCGCATCTACTACTTCACCCAGATTATGAGGCGGGATGCTGGTCGCCATGCCGACCGCGATGCCGTCTGCTCCGTTTACCAGCAAATTCGGGATTCTGACAGGAAGTACCACCGGCTCTTTCTCTGTTTCGTCAAAGTTCGGCATAAAGTCTACTACATTCTTATCCAGATCTTCGAGAAAGACATCCTGTGTCAGTTTCTCCAGTCTGGCTTCTGTATATCGCATGGCAGCTGCACCGTCACCCTCGATAGAACCGAAGTTTCCATGTCCGTCGACCAATGTTTTGCCTTTCTTAAAATCCTGAGCCATTACTACAAGTGCTTCGTAAATAGAACTGTCACCATGTGGGTGATATTTACCCATGGTATCACCTACGATACGGGCACATTTTCTATATGGTCTGTCATAGCGGATGCCCAACTCATACATATCATACAGGGTTCTTCTCTGCACCGGCTTCAATCCGTCACGCACATCCGGCAGGGCTCTGGAGATAATAACGCTCATGGCATAATCGATATAGGATTTCTGCATGACCTCCGCATAGTCGGTAGGGATTACATTCTCCTGTTTTGTTTCCATTTAATTCATTCCTCCATTCAGACACACGATCATGTATCTGCTTATTCATTCAACTTCTATAGCAAATAATCACTTGCAGATATAAGGTTATTGTTCACTTCGCGCTCAGTAATACGCCTCACTGGATATTATCTGTGAGCAGTAACGATATAAGTTTTCTGCAGGATTACAATCATCAGATGTCCAACTCCGCATCCTGTGCATGCTCGTAAATAAATTTCTTTCTCGGCGGAACATCACTTCCCATCAGAACCTCTGTCACGCTGGATGCCAGTCTTGCATCCTCAATCTCCACACGCTTCATCATTCTGGTCTCTGGATTCAAGGTTGTTTCCCAGAGCTGATCTGCGTCCATTTCTCCCAGACCCTTATATCTCTGTAAAGTAAAACTTCCCGGTTTGTGGGAACGTCTGTATTTCTCAAGTGCCTTGTCATCGTACAGATATTCCTCCTGTCCTTTCTTCGGCATCACTTTATATAACGGCGGCATGGCAATGTACACATGTCCCTCTGTGATCAGATCCGGCATAAAACGGTAAAATAAAGTAAGGAGCAGTGTGGAAATATGCGCTCCATCCACATCGGCATCGGCCATGATCACGATCTTGTCATAGCGAAGCTTTGTGATATCAAAGTCATTTCCGTATCCTTCAGAGAATCCGCATCCGAATGCATTGATCATTGTCTTGATCTCTGCATTTGCAAGTACTTTGTCAATGGTTGCTTTCTCCACGTTCAGAATCTTACCTCTGATTGGCAGGATTGCCTGGTAATTTCGGTTACGGGCAGTCTTTGCGGAACCTCCCGCAGAATCTCCCTCTACAATAAAAATCTCACACTGGGACGGATCTTTTTTCTCGCAGTTTGCCAGCTTTCCGTTGGAATCAAAAGAATATTTCTGTTTGGTCAGAAGATTGGTCTTTGCTCTCTCTTCTGTCTTGCGGATCTTAGCAGCTTTCTCTGCGCAGGAAAGAATCGTCTTAAGGGTTTCCAGCTTTCGGTCAAAATAGAGTACCATCTGCTCTCCCACAACCTTACCGGTTGCACGGGATGCATCCTGGTTGTCCAGCTTTGTCTTGGTCTGTCCTTCGAAACGCGGTTCCGGATGCTTGATGGAAACAACCGCTGTCATTCCATTACGGATATCTGCACCTGTGAAGTTCGGATCCTTGTCTTTCAGAACGCCGATTTCTCTCGCATAGGTATTCATGACTGTAGTAAAAGTAGTCTTAAATCCAGTCAGATGAGTACCGCCCTCTGCATTGTAAATGTTATTACAGAAGCCCAGCACATTCTCACGAAATTCATTGGTAAACTGGAATGCCACTTCTACCTGAATACCGTCTGCTTCGCCTTTCAGATAAACCGGATCATGCAGAACTTCCGCACTGTGGTTCAGATCCTTGATAAATCCGATGATGCCGTCCGGTTCATGATAGGTAATATCTTCAACTTCTGTTCCTCTTTTATCTTCAAAATGAATGGTCAGTTCCGGATTCAGATATGCAGTCTCATGAAGTCTGCTCTTTACCTCTGTTGCTGAGAATCTTGTCTTCTCAAAAATCTCCGGATCAGGGAGAAAGTTAATGCTGGTTCCTGTCTGTCTGGTCTTGCCCAGTTTCGGCAGAAGTCCTTCTTCCAGTTCAAGGGTAGGGATTCCACGCTCATAATGATCATGATGTACATATCCGTCACGGCTGATCTTAATGTCAAGATATGTAGACAGAGCATTGACAACAGAAGAACCTACTCCGTGAAGTCCTCCGCTTGTCTTGTAAGCGGAATTGTCAAATTTACCTCCTGCATGCAGTGTAGTAAATACCAGACGCTCTGCTGATACGCCTTTCTCATGCATGTCTACCGGGATTCCTCGTCCGTTATCCGTTACTGTACAGGAGCCGTCTTTTTCCAGAACTACGTGGATCAGGCTGCAGTATCCTGCCAGATGTTCATCTACTGCGTTATCTACGATCTCATAGATGAGATGATTTAATCCTTTTCGTGAAACACTTCCGATGTACATTCCCGGACGCTTACGAACCGCCTCCAGGCCTTCCAGGACAGAGATACTCCCTGCATCATAGGTGTTTTTCTTTGCCATGTCTGTTACATTTCCTTTCTTTCATAATTTGTATACTATATATTCAGATTTATTCAGCTGTCTGTCAAGTAAAAATTTTCTGCAGACATCTATATATTCGAACATTTGTTCTTTTATTATATCCGCAATCCGCAATTATTTCAAGTATACATTTACAAAAATAAGAGAATAGTGAGCCTCTGTAAAACCAAAAGTTCTATATTTCATCCTGATCATATTTCAACTTCAGTGATTCTGAATAAAACCCGAAAAAAAATGACCAGAATCGAAATTCTGATCATCTCTTCTTAAGTTCTCACTATTTTTAGCAGCCAGTACGGGAATCGAACCCGTGTTTTCGCCGTGAGAGGGCGACGTCTTAACCCCTTGACCAACTGGCCATTTGTTTGTCTGTCGTTTGCTCTTCGCTGTCGACTCATTTAATATACACCATCTTTTTCTAAAATGCAAGTACTTTTTTTAAAAAATTTCAATTTTTTTATTTTTCTCGAATTTTTCATGCAAAAAAGCCTGTATTTCCGCGATTTTCGCCTGCAAAAAAGTTTTTAATTTTTTACCTCAAAGCAGAAATGTCATGGCAGCCCTATCGCTTTCCATGACATTTCCTGATTATTTCTTATTCTTCTATATCCTCCGCAGGCTCTGCAGGAATGAATACGCGGGATTTCTTTTCTTCGTGTTTATGAAGTGCTGCCTTCTCCGTTGCCTCCAGACAGAATTCCATCTGTGAGTTGATCTGGGCTTTGCCTCGTTTGTCCGGTTTGATATAAGTGCCGTCTGGCTGCAGGATGTGAGCTTTCACATTATCCTTAAATTCCAGATCAAGTACATATTCCAGTTCTTTCTTGATTTTCTCATCTTCCACAGGGAAAACAATCTCTACCCTGCGGTCAAGGTTACGCGGCATCCAGTCCGCACTTCCCATATAGATTTCCGGGTTTCCGCCGTTTTCAAAATAGAAAATACGGCTATGCTCCAGAAATTCCCCTACAATAGAACGGACATGAATATTTTCACTGATTCCCGGCATTCCTACTTTCAGACAGCAGATACCCCTTACCAGAAGCTCCACCTGAACTCCGCAGGAAGATGCATAATACAGTCCTTCAATGATCTTCGGATCGCAGAGAGAGTTCATCTTTGCACGGATCAGCGCAGGCAGACCTTTCTTCGCATTCTCTGCCTCACGCTCGATCAGACTCAAGAATCTGTCTTTCATCCAGATCGGAGCCACGATCAGTTTATTCCAGCGTTTCGGCTCAGAATATCCGGAGAGCATGTTAAATACCGCTGTTGCATCCTCGCCAAAACGTTCATCGCAGGTAAAGATACCGCAGTCTGTATAGAGTTTGGCAGTAGAATCATTA
>NZ_JBQHWS010000068.1:0-19378 GCF_052063845.1 Blautia sp. HCP3S3_D9 | reverse complement strand
TCTCTACACCGAATAACTGCTCTGCAGGGAACTCACTTAATTCGGTTAAAGAATTGTTTTTAATTTGTTTTTATGTAATTGTTTTTTTTCTGTTTTTTACTCTGCCAGATACGCCTTCAGTTTCTCCATATCAGCTTTCATCACTCTCCGTCCCACCTCATAAATCTCCTTTAAATGGGCCGGATCACGCTCAACCGGTTTTGCACTGATGTCTCTGTCCGGGCGGATAACATGGATCCTGCCCTCTTTTTCCAGATATGCGATTTTATCCAGCATACGATTATACTGAATATGACGTTCATCCAGAAGCTTTACAAGCTCCGGATACTCCCTGAACTTCAGCCGGATCAGCGGCATCAGCTTATTATGTTCTTTTCTGTATCCCGGATGACGGGTACATACTACCACATTTTTCTCATAACCCTGTGAAAGCATCCAGTTTACAGGAATCGGATCTGAGATACCACCGTCCAGATACATTCTTCCATTCAACTTTACCGGTCTGGCGGCCAGTGGCAGGGAAGCTGATGCGCGCATCCATTCCACATCCAGCCTGTCTCCCATTCTGCATTCCTGATAGCAGGGTTTTCCTGTTTCAATATCTGTACATACAACCGTAAACTTCATGGGTGATCTGGCAAATGTCTCTGTGTCAAAAACATCCAGCTTCCAGGGCACCTCCCCATATGCAAAATCTTTGCTGTAAAGATCGCCGGTAGTGATCCAGCTTTTCAATCCCATATATCGTTTATCCTTGCAGAATCTGGTATTATAACGAAGGGTTCGTCCAATCTGGCGGGACTTATAATTACATCCAAAAATTGCACCGGCGGAAACGCCAACTGTAGAATCTGCATAAATCCCCTGCTCCATCAGCTCATCCAGAACTCCGGCTGTATACAGTCCCCGCATACCTCCACCTTCCAGAACCATTCCAAGGCCTTTCCTTTTATTGTCCTCCATAGTTTTTCTCACTTTCGTCTTTTTCTTAATGTCCTATAGCAATCCTCGTAAATAATGCATTTAAGACAGTCAATTGTATTTTTACTCATTTCATTTGAAAAACAAATTATTTAGAACATATTTTAACACCTTGAATGAAAATGTCAAACCTGTAATCTGTAAAAGCCCCCTGAAATTCATCCAGAAGGCTTAATACAACTCACAATTATATGTTATTTTCCAAGAAGTTTTGCTGCAACTTTCTCCATCTCATCTCTGATCTTAATATGCTGCGGACATACTTCTTCGCACTTACCGCATTTCACACATTCATTGGCTGATTTCCTGCCATGTTTGCCTACCAGCCATTCTTCCTGATGAAGTGCCTGATCTTTGCTTCCGTATAAGGTCAGATAATTCATTGCTGTAAAGGAACCGGAAACTCCGATTTCCATCGGACAGACTTTCGCACAGTAATTACAGGTTGTACATGGGATCAGCGGAATTTTCTTTAATTCTTCCTGTGCCTTTTTCAGAGTTTCCTGTTCTTTCTCTGTCAGTCCGTTGAAATCCTTCATATAAGAAAGATTGTCCTGCATCTGCTCGACATTGCTCATACCGGACAGAACAGTGATCACGCCTTCCAGATTTGCAGCAAAACGGATCGCCCAGGATGCTGCGGAAGATTCCGGTTCTGCTGCTTTCAGGATTTCTTCCACACTCTTCGGAGGAGTTGCAAGCATACCGCCTTTCACAGGCTCCATAATTACAATCGGTTTGCCATGTTTACGTGCCACTTCATAACATCCTCTGGCCTGAATTGCCGGATTTTCCCAGTCAGCGTAGTTGATCTGAAGCTGTACAAATTCCATTTCCGGATGTGCATTCAGAATTGCATCCAGTTCTTCCGGTGTGGAATGGAAAGAGAAACCTGCATGTTTGATCAGACCCTGTGCTTTTTTCTCCTGCACCCAGTCCCAGAGACCGAAATCATCGAAGTATCTGGTACGCGTTTCTCCAAGATTATGCAACAGATAAAAGTCGAAATATCCTGCTCCTGTCTGTTTCAGAGAAATGTCAAACTGTGCAGTTGCTTCTTCTCTTGTCTTGCAGTTGATCCATGCTGCGTTCTTTGTAGCAAGCTGGAATTTCTCTCTTGGATAACGCTCTACCAGTGCCTGACGGATTGCATCCTCACTGCCTGCATAAGCCCAGGCTGTATCAAAATAAGTAAATCCTGCATCCATAAACAGGTCTACCATCTTTTTAGTCTGCTCTATATCGATCACGTCACCCTCTGATTTCGGCAGACGCATCAGACCAAATCCAAGTTTCTTAATGTTTTCTCCTAAATAAGCCATGTGAAGACTCTCCTTATTTATTTTCTGGAATTGCCAGAATATGATTTCTGCTCATATTCTGTTTAACTATTATATTATAACGGAAAATTTTATCAATTTCTATTGCATGTCTGGAAAAAATCTCTTATTCTTTTTTTATAAAACAAATATCTATGAACTTTCAGAAAAAGGAGAACATAATATTATGGCAAAGATCGACCATGCGGCTATCCGCACCAAATCCTACGAAGACGCGCAGAAATTCTTTGAAGATGTTTTTGAAATGCATATGTGGCGTGAAATCGGTGAAAAACCAGAACGTAAATGCTGGTTCAGAGAGGGCATCCAGCTTCCCATTTTTAGTCATTCATAGTTGCTTCTTACAATGACCTCAATTGCACTTTTCCCATTTCAAGTCATTTATGCTCTTATTATAAAATGACTGTCAACATTTCCCAAAAAAAGCCTCCGGCAGAACTTTTTATTTCCGCAGGAGGCATTTTATATTTCTAAAGTAATTTCTAAAATATATTCTTTACATACTGATAATTCCCAGTACGTTCGCAATAGAGCTCAGCAGGATAATAATCAAACTAACAGGTGCAAAGTATTTAATGAATACTCTGTACAGTTTCTTTCTTCGGAATGGAGAAGACTGTTCAATTTCTTTCGCGATTCCGTCAATTCCAACCACTTTGAGCACCAGAATACAGGTTGCAAGTGCTGCCAGCGGCATCATTACTGAGTTTGTCATAAAATCAAAGAAATCAAGGAAGTTCATTCCGAAGATACGGATGAAATCCAGAAGTCCATATCCCATAGAGGATGCTGTTCCGAATCCAAGCATGATCACAACCATCAGACCGCAGCATTTCTTACGGCTCCAGTGAAGCTCGTCCATGAATGTGGAAACGCTGGTTTCCATCAGTGAAACCGCACTGGTCAGGGCTGCAAGTAATACAAGGACAAAGAATACGATTCCTGTTGCAGTGCCAAATCCCATACTTGCGAATACTTTTGGCAGTGTAATAAACATCAGGGATGGTCCTGCCTGAAGTGTCTCAGGATTTCCACCGGAGAATGCAAACACCGCCGGAATGATCATTAAACCTGCAAGAATTGCGATACCTGTATCGAAGATTTCAACCTGTGTGGTAGAGTTTTCGATGTCCATGTCTTTACGCCCATAAGAACCATAGGTATACAGGATTCCCATCGCAATAGACAGAGAATAAAACATCTGTCCCATCGCTGCTACTACTGTCATCCAGGAGAAATTCTTCATATTCGGGATCAGGAAATATTTCACACCTTCAATTGCACCCGGTCGTGTAACAGAATAAATCGTGACTACGATTGCCAGAACTACCAGAACAGGCATCATAATCTTTGACATTCGCTCTACACCATTCTGTACGCCACCGAGAATAATGATAAATACAAGTGCCGCAAACACCAGGAACCAGAGTTCTACCTGCCAGGAATCTGCGATAAAACTTCCAAAGTAACCATCTTCCGCTACTGCCTGAACATTACCTTTGAAATATTCTACAAGGTATTTAATTACCCATCCGCCAATGGTACTGTAATATGGCACGATCAACATAGGAATGACTGCATTCAGCCAGCCGCCGACTTTAAACGGCTTCGTTTTTCCAAAATGTGCAAATGCACCTACCGGACTCTTTCTGGTCATTCGTCCCAAAGCAGTCTCTGACATAATCAGTACATAACCAAATGATGCGGTCAGAAGAATGTAGATCAGCAGGAAAATACCCCCGCCATACTTCGCAGCAAGATACGGAAATCTCCAGATATTTCCCAGTCCTACTGCAGATCCTGCAACCGCCAGTACATAACCAATCCTGCCTGAAAAGCTCCCCCTGTTATGGTTATGTGTAGAATTGTTTTCTTTTTTCATTATACACCTCATCTCGTTACAAAAACCTCCCATAGGATTTCTCCCATGGGAGGTCTGCAGATTTTTTACTGATTTTATAATATCAAAAAGATGGGGGAATGTCAAAGATTAATATCTCGTTTCTGCCTCTCATTCTTCATTTAAAGAAGAATCATTAATGTACTTTTGAAGTGTTAAGCACTTATTTACCTCAATCTTATCAGGCAACATCAAATCAAATAATTCTATTCCCTTTGAACAATATGTACACTCTGTATACTTTTGCTGATTATATGATTTCTTAAATATAGCAAGAACTTTACATGCCGGCTTAATCAGTTTTTTTACATTTTCTTTATATAAATTGATTGGCATGTCCACGGTCTTTCCATATCTGAATCCAACACTTAAGACCGCTTTCGTATCCCCAACAAAATAATCTGATCTGATTAAAACCCCACTATTGATAAAATCACCAATCATACACTTATGGTACAATAATTCATGCAGATAAGGAAGTACCATTAGCTTCTTATATTAACAAAAAAGGCTGTCCATGTTGGACAACCTTCTATAAACTAAAAATGCTGATTTTTCTGTTGTCTGCCAACCGTCCGGCAAATAATCCCGGCAAAAATGTAGAGTTTTTCTGTTGCTCTCCAACCGTTCGCCTCATAACGTACGACATAAATGTCAGATTTTTAAGGTGTCAGCACACCTAACAGTTTCCTGTCATTTATATTATACGCATTTCTTTCAAAAAAATCAATTATATATTTTAACCAAAAGAAAAACCCCGGAAATATAATATTTCCAGGGTTTGATATATTCGTTGAAATTGTCTCTCTCGAAACAGTAAATTATCGTTTGGAGAACTACACATCCCGTAAAATAAGGCTTTCTGAGTATTTTGTGTGCTACATGTGTGTTACGAAAAAACATGATACCCTGTTCTGTAAAAGCCTTTTTGTTTTCTTTTGGGTGATTCCGCACATTACCAGACCACCCCACATGTTTATACTATACCCCCTACCCCGGTATATATTTTAAGTACGGGCTTTTCGTACTCATTGTTCTATGATATAATGTCCTTGTTGTCCACCCGATACCCGGCAACGGGAGGAGGTGAGTCTACATGGAAATCATCATTTCTTTTATTGTCTCCTGCATGGCAAGCATAGCCGCCTATTATGTTTGCAAATGGTTAGACGGTGACAAGTAGGGCAACACTAGCCTAGCGGTTTCTTGTCCGCTATAAAAAGCAAGACGAAGCCCCCAGTATTCGCAGTACTGAGGGCTTCTATCTTTTTCGTCCACATGGACTCATCATTTCTTTTCGCCTATTGGCATTATATCATATGCAATTTTCATTTGCAATATACCCAATATATTTTTTAATCGTATTTCTACTTATATGATATTTATTCATTAAATCTATTTGTTTTATGCTGCGATCTGAAAGAAACTTTTCAATATCCTCCTGAAGCTCTGGTGTCATCTTATCAAGCTGTCCCTCTTTGCGTCCCACTCTCGACTACGCATGTATCTCTTGTATTCTTCTGTCATATAAATTCCTTTCTTTAAAATTACGTTACAAGAAACCGTATGATTGTCTACAAAGTATGTCTACAAACATGTCTACAATCTGTATGGTTTATGTAACGGCATCTAGTTAAATGGCATTTCTTTTAATTCTTCATCACTGACTGTTACAAAGTCTGATTTATTTGTAGACATTTTCTCAAATCCACGTTGCATCCCATATTCTGCAAATCTGGCAGGGCTTTTTAATCTTTTCCATCCGGGAATCTTCTCAATAATACTGTTAATATTTGAGACTTTCCATTTTGGCGGCTCTGTACTTTCTTTAAGTGCATTATGCCAAACCTGCCTTGCACATATGCGTTCTTTGTCTTTTAAATATTCCTCGATAATTCCTGCCAGTCCGTCATTCTGTCTAAGAAGAAGTCTTACTGTCTGAGCATCCATCTTCAAGACCTTGGCAGCAGTCTTAACAGAAATTCTACCGTTTAATTGAGCAACTGAGCATGAAACATAGACCACACGATACACGTCATACTTGCGTTTCATTACTGGCAGCAGCAGGTATTGACGAACGAATCATTAAAAAGATAGTTGGACATGCAGGACAAGGCGTTACAGAAAACGTATACACTCATTATGAACTTGAATCCTTGCGTGAAGCTATAAACAAGATTTAAAGAAAGGATGTGATTTTATTGATTGTAGCAATTAAAAAAGTCCCATAGCTACCAATTACAGGACTTTGCCCTTTATCGAAACTCTCACATAACAATAAAAGGAGCATGGCTATTATAGCATACTTCTTCAACAGAAAGGAAGTATAAAGCATGAATTTAGCATCAGAAAAACAGCCTTTAGCAAGCGAGATTATCGCAGATCAGGCAGCAGAAGTCAAAAAGCTGAAAGCAGAGTTGCAAGAAGCGGAAGAACTTAGAGACATATACTACACCCAAAAATCCGTTTGTCAGATGCAGCTTGATATTGTTAATTTATTACACATATATATTCCAAGGAAACGCTATCGTTTATATATGGAATTGCGAAAAGTACTTATACGCACCAGTTCGAAGAAGAACAGGAGGGAAAGAACTAATGGAAAGATGCGATTTAACTCAAGTTCCTTGCCGAAAAGCTATCATGGAAGTGGTTCAGAACAACAAAAACAGAAGATCATTACAGCACACTTATGAACTGGCAGAACTTTTTCAGACAGCTTGTTCCGGTAATAAAGCTTTTATGGAATTATCAGAGGAAGACCAGGAACGTTTCTGGCTGATTACAGATGCTTTAATGATGAATGACCTGAAAGACCTTAAGCGAGTACATAACCTTGCAAATTATCTAATGATAAAGCAGATTAAGGATAATGTAAAAGCGGTGGAGGCGTAGCATGGACTATAAGAAAGAGATTATTGAGATGATACAGAAGATAGATAGTGAAAAATTCATGAAATTTTTGTACAACATGATTGTTTCATTCAAGGAGCAATGGGGGTATTGATAATGGACTACAGAAAAGAAATTGCTGAAATGATTAATAGAATCCGGTCAGAAAAGATTCTGCGGTACATTTACCTCTTTATAGCTGACATTTACAAGGATTACGGAGAACATTATACCAGAGGGCGGCGTAACTGCTGCCCTTTTTAATGCTTCTATTTTAAATAAAACCTACGTTACAAAAAAATGTATATGTATACTAATTACAGACCATTTACACGGTTTCTTCTGGTAACGGTCTTTCCAGTAAAAATAAGTATAGTTCTCAAGGGGGGGCAATATTACTGATACCCTTTTATTATCGTCCTCTGTTCCAGTCTGATTTTTAGCCCTTAAATCTTTCCCGGTAGCCCTACAGAAAACTCTAATATGAGATTGTCCGCATTTTATCAGGCTTTTCCAAATATGTCAAGCAAATTTGTGTGCTACTTGTGCGCTACGTGTGTGCTACGCATCAAAATTAACCACTTTTTTAGAAAATTTTAGGAATTTCAGATATAAGAAAAACCCCGGAAAATCAAGGTTTTCCGAGGTTTTAATAAATTTCTGTATTCGATTGGAATTATCGTTTGGAGAACTGTGGTGCTCTACGAGCAGCTTTGAGACCGTATTTCACGAAACCGAAGCTCGATTTTGCTTGATTTTACGCGGTTTTTCAAGCTTTTTGCTCTTCGTCCACCAGTTCTTAAACCCACGATTTTGTAGGCTTTTGTCGGATTTTAACCCTAATCTTTTTTTGATGTGTCGATTGCTCTGTTGATCACCCCATGTAATTGGGCAGGTTTATTATACTTGACTTTGGCGTAAATGTCCATAGTCACCTTGCTGTTTTCGTGTCCGGCAAGATACTGTACGGTTTTAGGATCAACCGAAGCATAAATCAGGTTCGTGATATAAGTGTGACGCAATTGATGCGGTGTCACTTGAAAATCCATCGTATATACCAACTTCGGATTGTTCGGCTGATGCTCACCAAGCTTCGGCTTTACCACATGCTTAATCTTCTGCCCATTCACATAGGTGTAATAGCAGCGTTCTTCCGTAGAACGAACTGCTATGTACTTCCACACCCTCACGAACTGGGATTCAGCCAGAGCGTTACCATTCCTGTCAGAGATCACATATTCCGATTTTGACTTTTCTTTTGCCTCTTTCAAACATTCCACCAGCTTGCCCGGAATAGGAATGTCCCTTTTAGCTGCTGGCGTTTTTAATTCTGTTGAAATTACCGGACGATTATTTACAGAACGCCATGCTCGCCTTACCGATATATATGGGGTGGCACCATCCAGGAAAACACAATCCCATCGCAGTGCAAGAATTTCTTCCCGCCTCAACCCTGCGTACAACCCAATCATTACGAAAACATACGGTGGTAATCCCCTGATTGTATCCAGAAGAATTTTCACCTGCTCATCCGTCAATGCCTTCTTTTCCTGCTTTGGTGTTCCGCCTTTTGCAGAAAGCGACGCAGCCGGATTATAACTGATGATTTTGCTTTCTTCTGCTGAATAGAAAACACATTTGATCAGCATATTCATTTTGCTGTACAGGGAAGCTGATTGCTTGGAGATTGGCACCAGCAGCAAGCGAAGGTCATCGGTCGTCACTTCGTCCATATACATATCTCCAATAGCTCCAATAATGTATTTTCTTATCGTGCGCTCATATCCGCTCAATGTGTTTTCTCGCACACACGCCGAGCGCATCTTCAACCATTTTTCGCAATACTCAGCTACTGTCGGATTATTCTTCCGGAATATTTCATCCTCAATACTGCGCTTCATCTCAATGGATTTATCGTACAGCTCTTCAGGAGTCTGTGCATATAGCGAAATCCATTTTCCATCCGCATCCTGCATTCGTGTTCTGTAATATTGAACGCCCCTCTTCATAATTGTTCCATATTCCGGCACTACTTTTTTTCTTGCCATTATTGCTTCCTCCATTTTCTTGATATATCCAAATTGATCTTTGCTCTTTAATTATCCAGAATGCTGCTCTGGTTCTCAAGGATGTCGGCTATATGTAAAAAGAGCAGGGATTATCCCTACTCTTTTTGATCTCATTCATGAAACTGTCTGGCCTATTCTGCATCCCACAGTGTAAAGGTATCCTCTAATATGCCCGCCAGTTCATCCGGTCGGTTATACTTTGCCTTTGCATAAATGTCCATCGTTATCTTGCTGTTCTCATGACCGGCAAGATACTGAACTGTTTTAGGATCAACCGATGCGTGAATAAGATTTGTAATATAAGTATGCCGCAGCAAATGTGGTGTCACTTCAAAGTCTAAGCTATAAACCACCTTTCCATTATGCGCAGCTCTTTCGCCCAGCACCGGTTTCACCGTATGCTTCACACGTTTTCCATTCTCATAACGGTAGTAGCTCCGTTCCTTTACAGTTCTGGTCACAATATACTGCCAGAGCCTCTTAAACTGCGTATATGAAAGCGGTTCACCCTCGCTGTTCGCAACAACATAGTCTGATGTGGAAGTCTCCTTTGCTTCTCTCAGGCATTTCGTCAGGCAATCAGGAAGCGGTACATCTCGATGAGCAGCCTTTGTTTTCAGTTCAGACATTATTACCGGTCGATTGTGCTCTGTATGCCAAGCTCTGCACACTGTCAAATACGGTGCTGCTTCATCCAGAAAAACTGAATCCCACTGCAATGCAAGAATTTCTTCTCGCCGAAGCCCCGCATACAAACCAAGCATCACAAATACATACGGCGGCAGTCCTCTTATCGCATCCAGCAATCTCTCCACCTGATCATCAGTCAAAGGGTTTTTCTCTTTTTGAGGAACGCCTCCGTTCTTTCCAGACAAATAAATTGTAGGATTGTCCTGAATCACTTTGCTTTCTTTTGCCGCCGCAAAAATGCTCTTATAAAGTATATTAACCGATTTGTACACAGACGCTGATTTTTTGGATACCGGAACCAGTGCCAGACGAATATCATCTGCTGTAACATCTGCTATATTCATATGACCCAGAGGCTTTATAATATGCCGGTTTACTTTCGATGTGTAATCCGTCAAAGTAGTGGCTCTTACCTGTGCGGATTGTAACAACAGCCACTTTTCGCAATACTCCTTTACTGTGGGGGATGATCTGCGAAATGTATTATCCTCAATCTGCTCTCTCGCTTCGAGCACCTTATCATATAGTTCTTCACGGGTTCTGCCATACAACGCCACCCGCTTTCCATCAGCATCCTCAATTCGAGTCCGGTAATATTCTTTACCAGCCATGATGACGGTTCCGTACTGAGGAATCGCATATCTTTTTCTTGCCATCTTCGACACCTCCAAACTTTTAGCTGATATATTCATTATTGCGAATAACCTTCCAATACTCAACGATGTCGAATTTCGCTCCTGGCTGTTCTCTTCCTTCGGAAAGTCGGATTGTTATCCTTCGGCCTTGCACGATGTGTAGACCTTGCAATATACTCCTGAAGTCCAACTTCAGTAAAATAAACACAGCCATTCTCAACATACTGAACGTAAGTGATCAGCCCTTCCATTCTTGCATGATCCAAGGTGTCCAGGCTAATTCCCAACATCTCAGCGGCTTCTTTACGCTTAATCAATTTATCCACCATCAAAATTCACTTCCTTTCGGCATTTGCCTTGTCTTTTTTTCTCTGCCTGTTCCGGAATATAATATCCAAGCTGCACTTTCACAGCTTCATCAATTCCGCGCATCTGTCCCTTACTTACCTTGCCGAGATACCGAATTACACAGGTCTTATCACATGTATCAAGCTGCTCCGCCAATACCATCGAAGATCTTGCCAGCCCTTTTGCCTTCCGAAGGAAATAATGTGTCGGCTGGCTTCTTTTCTTTTGTATCTTCGTTGTCAGAGGAGCAACCGTAATCGTCGGCGAATAAAAGTTGCCGACATCGTTCTGAAGAACCACTACCGGACGAACACCGCCCTGCTTTGATCCTATCGGAACACCAAGATTGGCAAGGTAAATATCTCCTCGCCGGTAAACCCAGTTTTCTTTCATCTGGTTGCCTCCAATCCCATAATCATCTATGGATAAAAGCTGGCAGAAAATGATACAAATGCTTTATTCTGACAGCCTTTCTTAAAATATGGTTTCTCTGTACTTTTTCTTGGCACCCCAGAGATCAGGGATTTCTCACAAGCGGCAGTGTGCTTCACTGCTCCATTGGAATTTAACCATCCCGCCTTCTTTATGGCCGGACCGCGAATTACGGAAGTATCATTGTCCCTGACAGGCTTTTACACCACCGTCGGTTGCAATCCGACATTTGCTGCTGCGATTCCGCTTCGCCCCTGTTGGGCATCATGGCGTGCAGTCGAAGGCTCGTTCTGTCAGTAATGTACTTGGAGAATGAGTATTCAATTTTCATAGTTCATCAGCCTTGTTGCCTTAGCTGTAAAGTAAGTATAAAAGAATGCGGTTTTACATAACACGCCGGAAACTGCGACTTTGCCCACCTAATTTTGCGAGTTCACATCAGTGCTTCCTGAAGCTGCGTAATGGCATCCTGCACTCTCCTTTTCAACGCATCCACATCCTGTCTCTTGCCAATGATCAGATAATCCAGCGTTACTCCAAAGAATTCCGAAAACAAAATCATGTCATTATAAGATGCCGATATTACTCCGCGCTCAATTTTGGAAATGCGTTTTGCATCAATATCAATCGCCTCAGCCAGGGCCTCCTGCGTATACCCTTTTGATTTGCGTAATTCCTGAATTCTTGCTCCACATACATGCTGATCGTAATACATACGTTTCTCCTTCCGCACAGCCGGTACAGAACCGGACCGACGGAAGGTCAAAAAAGGAGCCGCATGACGGTGAAGAAAAAATCCTGTGCCGATAAAACAGAACATGGGTATCCCATAATTCTGTCTCATGCGGCATTCGGAAGACTTCGCCTGTCAGCGGCTCCACAGCACAGCTATGACTTATAAAATTGTGTTAATAGGGTTATTTATTGTCATCTCAACCATTCAAAGACGAATAGTAGAGCTGCAATCTCCGTAATCTTCTCATCTCCAAAACATTGAAGACGGTCTCACGTCCGCAGGCCTTGCATTTGGTCTGCACATGTCCTCTGGTATCCTCAAAGACGATGATTGAATTATGTCGGCAATAAGGACACCTGACAGTCCTGGGCTTTTGGGAAGCGATTGCATCCTTTGCCCGGATAATTTTAATCTGCATTTCCGCAGATGGTTCCGATACTCTGATATTCCTGCTCATGGCCACACCTCCAATGGATCACGATATTCATAATCCTTTTTCCGGTTCAGATAGCCCAGTTGTTCCAATCGGATAGCTGCTGCTGATCTCGAAACGCCAAAGACACCACAGAAGGTATCTATCTTCACTTGGTCACTGTCGTAAAAACGCCATCCATAACAGGTCAGAGGCTTTCTGCTGTTGATGAACCACATCGCCCTATCTACTTCTGACTGGGGCATCAGGATAGCAGCTCCCAGCGAATTGGCCTGCCACTCGTTCCAGTCCTCCTGCGTTCTCAGAACGCGGGAACCTTTTTCCCTCACTTCCGGTCTCTTATGGCAGGCTATCTTTCGCTCATCGGAATCCAGCTGAAACAGTATCTGGTGAGCGCACTCATGCGCCAGCGTAAATCTGCGTTTTCCGCAGAGTTTCCGAATATTCGCTGGCTCAATGAAACTCTTGTCCAGAACCACATCATTGATTTTCAGGAAGATACTCCTCTGACTTCCATCAACATCTATCTGATATTCTGTATCCACATACGCGGTCAGACCATAGATGCTTCCGTCCGAGGACAACTTTTGAAATGACACCTTCAGGTTCAGATAATCGGATGCAAACTGGTCAATGGGTGTCGGAAGTGCGAATCTTGCCGGATCATCTGCTTCACTGCCGAAAAAGGACTTTTGAAAATCTCTTATCACTGCAACAGCGATTTCTTCTATGTTTTTCTGCGAAAGGATCATAGGCACGGCTCCTTTGCTTCAACGAACCATTTTTCATCTTCGTTGTACAGGAAACTCTCATGCCCACCGATCATGACCGTATAACGGATTCCGCAGCCACCCACCTTCGTGGAAGCCGCCCGACACTTATGTTTCAATCGGTCGATCTCATACACCCGTCCGTCAATCCAGCGAATCAGGCGCGGGCGGATATTCCCCTCTGCATCCACATCCAAATTCACAGGTACATATACTTTTCTACATTTCTGTTCCGACATATTCTACGCTCCTCTTCTGTAAACCGACAAATGTGTTGACTTCTTTTAGCAAAGAACTCACCAGATTCTACCGGTGCTGTATTAACCAATCATTCCTGTCGGCATAACCAAATCCACTTTTCGCTCTGTTGGCATCTTGCTTTTCTGAAAAAGTACCCCATTTTTAATCGCATCTTTCCCGAATCGGAATCGAATTTGCTCAATCGCTGCGTCCAGCCGTTCCTGGCGATCCAGTGATTTCATATCGGTGAATAGGTCGTATTGTATCGGACAATCCTCTTCAAACAGGTTGATTGCCCGAACCGTCACCGAACGAATCGGATGCTCCCACTGATAATTCTTTACAAACAGCGCAAATGCGGTTTTCGCCAGATAGGTGGGGCTTTGTGTCGGAATACTAATCCGGCACTGCCACTCTTTCGTGTAAAGCTCGTTGTTGCGGATGGAAATCGCAATTCCGCCAGCTTTCTTCTTATGTATTCGCAGCTTGGTTCCGATTTCCTGCACCAGTTCCAGCATGATGCACCAGACTTCGGCGTTATTCTCCAAATCCTGCATGGTCGTTATCCCGTGCCCAATGCTCTTTACCGGAGAGACATAATCGGAACGCATAACCGGTGAATCATCCAGTCCATTGGCATATTTCTTAATCACCAGTCCATTCTTCCCAAGGCGGCATTTCAGGAAATCATCCGATGTTGCAGCGAGTTCTCCAATGGTATGAATCCCATAACTGGATAGAACCTTCTCGGTCGCTCTGCCGACTCCAAGCAAGTCAGAGGCAGGAAGACACCAAATCTTCTCCCGGAATGAATCTGCTTCGATGCAGGTAATCGCACCCGGCTTTTTCATATCCGACCCAAGCTTGGCAAAAATCTTATTGAAGCTCACTCCTGCGGAAATCGTAAGTCCCAGTTCAAACTTAACCGTTCTACGAATCTCATCTGCGATTTCAAATCCGGTTCCCATGCAGCCGCTTCCGATCACATCCAGCCAGCATTCGTCCATCCCATACGGCTCGATCTGATCAGTATAACGACCGTATATCTCACGAGCTAATTTTGAAAACTTCATATATTGCTCATAGTGCGGCTCCACGATCACAAGATCCTGGCACTTCTGCTTTGCTTGCCAGATTGCCTCTCCCGTGGAAACACCAAACGCCTTTGCCGCATAGTTCTTCGCAAGTACGATACCATGCCGTTCCTCCACAGAACCACACACTGCCACCGGCTTGTTCTTCAGTTCCGAGTTCAGCATACACTCGACAGAGGCATAGAAATTATTCATATCACAGTGAAGAATCACCCTTTGCATCCCGTATTCCTCCTCTCCGTTCGTGAAAGCACGAACAACTTTTCACGAACGCATTGACACACAGCATTTCTTGTGATACTATAATTACACGAATTGTATTTCGTGTTTTCATCGTCATTATAGCAAGCACAGTTTTTCGTGTCAATAGGTTTTTATGAAAAAGTGTTCGTGTTCGTCATCAAAAAAGAAAGAGGTATTCCTATGGTCTTCAAAAAAAGGTTGAAAGAAAAAAGAACAGAAGCCAACTTAACTCAGGTAGAACTTGCAGAGAAGGCCGGTGTAACCGCCCGCACAATTCAGAATTATGAGCTTGGCAGCCGCAAACCATCCAATATGGTCACGATCCAGAAGATTGCGGATGCGCTGAATACTACTACCGAGTACCTGCTGGGAAGCAGCGGCACCTATGTCGTAGAAGCTCATGAAAAAGGCGGCGCAAAAGCAGCGAAAGATATTGAAGAACTGGTCAGCGAAGTGACCGGTATGTTCGCTGGCGGCGAATTAAGCGAAGATGCCATCGAAGGAGCTTATAAAGCTCTGACCGATGCCTACTGGATTGCCAAAGAGAACAATAAAAAATACGCCCCGAAAACGAGGCGTAAAAAATCCGATCAGTGATATTTATCGTACACACTTTTCGCTATACTGTAAACTGGAGGTGGTATGATGAATGCGGAACAGCTTTCACGGGTCGGTGAGAAACTGGTAAAACGCTGCGGTTCCAGAGACCCTTTTGAAATTGCAAGGCAGCTTGGTATCAATGTCATGCTTTGCGAAAATTTTGGTTCCCTGAAGGGAATGTACCGGGTGATTAAGCGAAATCGCTTTATTTTCCTGAATAACAGTCTGGATGAAAATATGCTGCGCATCGTGTGCGCACATGAATTAGGGCATGACCAGCTTCACCGGAATATGGCGAAAACCACCCCGATTCATGAGTTCATGCTCTATGACATGAAATCCAAACCGGAATATGAAGCCAACATCGTAGCAGCGGAGATTCTGATGGACAGCGATGAAGTTCTTCGCTACATCTATGAGTATGGATATACAGCCGAGCAGATCGCCAGTGCGATGTCCACCGACATCAATCTGGTTGCACTGAAGGTCGCACACCTGGCCACACTTGGTTATAATCTGCACGCACTGGAACATAAGAGCAACTTTTTGAAATAATGTATCTTCGAGGAGCCTTGACCGGCTCCTCTTTTTTGTTGCAAATTGTGCAGATGCCGTCTGCACAATTATCAGCCTAACATCTGCATGTGATAGAGCTTCACTTTTTCCTCGAACGGCAGTCTCGGATCAATGCCGACTTCTTCCCACATCACACCATACGGTGCGCCGCCATCTGTATATCCGGCGATAAAAGCAAAACGATCATCGCAGTCCTCATACAGTTCTGCCAGTCGTTCCCTCTCTTTCGCTTCCCGCTCCATTCTCCGTTGCCGAAGCCGCTGTTCTTCAGCCCGTTTAATCTGGTCGAGTTGTTCCTGTGTATAATTGACCCCCAGCTCCTGCAAATCTTTAGCGGCAGTCACAGCATCCACATGAAAGCGTTCCCGGTAATGCCTGTTCATCTTTTTCGGTGAGCCGGTATAGGTGAGCAGCCATTGCTTGCCTTTTCGGAGGCGTGCTTCCTTTCGCTCAGCCTTCGTCATTTTCTTTTTCTTTGCCATTTACGGAATCTCCCGGATTTTTTGCTGATAACTTTGGTTTGCGCTTCTTCGGTGCCGTCAGCTCATAGCTCAAAGAAAGCAGGTCTTTGATGGCATCATCCAGTTCTGGTTTGCCAAGCTGAATACTAAGCCATTTTTCCTTATTCATGTGATAGGCCGGAAAATAGCCGTCCTGCCCACGAAGAGAACCGATCAGCAGCGGATCACTTTTCACATTAAGGACATCAATGATGCCTGCTTCCGGCAGTCCCAACTTATCAGCGGATACTTCCAAAACTACACCATACCATTTATTATTGTCGTTGTGCCGCAGCACAGCATTCCAGTCATGCCAGGGGTATTCCGGCTCTGTGCCGTACTGCTGACGTATCCATGTAAATAATTCTTGTCGAGTCACTCCATCGCTTCCCCGCTGTTTTATGTATGGTTTTGTGCAACAACCTGTTGCACAAAGTTTTGCCTCAGATAACTCTCCGCACTGCATTGATATCAGAAATCATCCAGCGCAGCATCAATCTCTTCCAGCCGATCAATCCAGCCCAGGTCAGATTTCTTCTTGGTTGCTGGTCTTTTTTTATTACCACCAACCACTTCAAACCGTTTCTCTTCTGTCCCGAACAAATTTTTAACCTGAATTCTGAAATCCGGCTTGTTGTTGGCCATTCCCTGCATGAGCTGCACATTCTTGTATCTGGGCAGGAGGATTTGACAGATAGCCTGAATGTCTTGCTCTTTAATACACGGTGCCGCCATGAACTTTTTCGTTATGTAAGGCTTTATATCTGCCAGCACCTGCGACATAGAGGCTGTTCTTCTAACATCGGTCATAATAATCCCCCTTTCACAAACTCTCGCGCAACAAAAATATACCCGTTCGGATTATTATTGTAGACTAATACCCAATCCGCTTAATAACTTCATAAACGCTGGCAATCCCTCTGTTCCTAATATTTTATTAGAGTGGTGACCTGTATAATCAATCGCATTGATTCCAGCCATTTTTACATATTTATCTTTTTCTTCGGCCTTTAGTGTTGTCGTTAAAATGCACTGACGTTTTAGTTCAGATAGCAACGCCAAAACACGTTCTTCCTTCTCCGTTGACAAATCTTCTGCACGAAAAGAATCCATTATAATTGGGCAAGAATGCTTCGTTAATTTAGCAATGCTAATCAATCTTGCAATGTAATATACTGTTTCCTCACTTCCAGATACAACTGAGCCTCTTTTGGTAAACAGATCATCGTATAATTGCTTGCTTTCGATATCTATTTTCCCCTTCACCTGATTCATTTCTTCTACTATCGCTTCGTAAAAATCTTGCTGTGCCTTTTTGGAATCCTCTGTCTGTTTCTTTCCTGCTTTAACTTTTTGCTTTATGTCATCAATGGCTTCATCAAGTTTTTGTACCTTTTCTTCAATTTCAGCAATACTACTAAAGCCATTTTTATATGCCACTATGTTCTCGATTGTAATGTCTTCATCTTGCATTATCTCTTCAATTCGTTGCTGCATAGAAGAAATTTCAAAATCATACTTTTCTATTTCTTCAGTATACGCACTAATCCGTTCTTCAATGGACGCAATTATCTGCGATCTCATTTCAGGGGTAGACACATCAAACGAGTATGTAATTTTTCCTTTGCCTTTATATGCAATATGCGTAGAGTCACAGTCCATACAACGGAGTTCTCCTACCTCAATATTACGATTAAGGGAACGAAGCTCTTTTAATGTTCCATTCCATAAGCTTCTCTTTGTTGCCAGCTTGTTTCTCATTTTACGCAAATCAGATATCTTTTCAGTTATTTCTTCCATTTCGCATATTCTATTTTGAAATGCTACTTTGTCTTGAATTCGACTCAAATATTCTTTCGCCGGTGTCGATGTTTTATAAAATTCACTGATTTCCAGCTGCTCCTTACGTTTTGCTTCTAATTCCTTAATTTGATTTTTTAATCGAGTCATCTCATCAGCCGAGAGCGTAGATTCAGTCTCTCCCGCATAGAAACAAACCATATCCTTGAAGTTATCCTTATGATAGAATCCGGAATTAAAAATTGTTGATGTATCTTTTCCATCTTGCCCAACAAAGAACATCTGTGCGTATAGTTCCATGTCAGCAATTCTCTTGTTGCCATTCACAGATATTTGAGGCAACGAAAACACATTGTTGTTCCAGAAATTCTTAAATTCAGCAGTATCTTCAAAAAATCTAATATCACCTGCGCAAGATACGATGTAGGAATCGCCTCTTCTCACTACAATATAGACCTTATTATTTTCTTCAAATTCCAAATAATAATAATATTCCTTATAGTTGAATGAGCTCGGAAAAATCGGTTTGTTTCCGATAGTATACAGCATTGATTGAATCACTATCGTTTTTCCCTTATTATTTTCGTCGCTATATATGATATTGATCCCATCAGAAAATTCGCTTTCGATATATGCCTCATCAGTATTTCCCAGCCCCACTTTAATAATTTTCATGGAAGTAATCCCTCCTTAATCTTTGCTATAAAATACTTAAGTGATAACACATCGAAGTTAGGGCATTCATCAATTACGACATCAGCAATCTGCTGGAAAATAAAGTCAATATTCCTGTTCGGGTATTTCATTAGCAAAGTATATATTTCTTCAAATAATTTCCAAAACCCCTGTGCAGCGGAATTATTGAATAACGCCATACATAAAGATCGCTGGCATTGTTCAATCATTGATTGCCTCTGCTCTTCAGGAAATTTTGAAACTATCTCAATAAACGGTGTAGGAACTCCTCTTTCAAGAGGATTACTATTAATAACTAAGACTTCCCATACCTAAAATGGGCTTCGCACCTTGAAAATTCAATACTTCAGCTAACAAAATAGCGATTTATGCCACCACAGCCTCTGGATGGAGTGCATTACGC